>NZ_NQMR01000136.1 GCF_002276045.1 Pseudoalteromonas sp. NBT06-2
GATATGACCTAAATCAATACTTGGTGAAACCTCAGTTTCAACTAAATGTAATGTTGGTGTTGAAGAAGCAACGGCTTGTGCCTTTGACTTCATGTAATCAACAATTTCGCCTAATGTACGTAATTCAGCTAAATCTTCAGGATTTAAATCTGGTAAATCAGTAATGGTTTCTTGTACAGAACCTAAGATTTCGACACGTTTAATTGAATCGATACCTAAGTCTGCTTCCATATCCATTTCAAGCTCTAACATTTCAGCCGGATAGCCTGTTTTATCAGCGACGACTTCTAGCATGACACTGTTTACTTTGTTTAAATCAAAAGCCGTTACTGTTTCAACCTGAGGCTGAACTGCTGGTGAAGATGTTATTACATCAGGTTTAATTGCCATTGCAGTGGCAGCAGTTTGAATCGGCGTTATGTTTTTTGCTGCTGTTTTAACTTCAGCCATAGGCTTAGTTACAACTGGCTCAGCTGTTTTTACTACAGGATCAGATTTTACAGTTTGCTTGATATATACTGGCGCTGTTGATGTTTCTTGCACATCATTTAGCATTGCTGACATATTGTCAGTTTGGTTATTCAGATATTGCTCATGAACACGTAATGTTTCTGATTGAAATTCATGATACATGCTTAAAGTACGATCTAAGCTTTCTGGTAACTCATTACCTGTTTGAGCTTCAAGCACATTTTGGAAAGTTTTAGCGTACTCTTGTGGACCTTGCATATATTGCTCATGCACATTTAATAGCTGCTGTTGGTGCTCAACAAACTGACCAACACTTCTCTCAATACTAGATGCTAATTCATTCGTATTAGTTGTTGTTGCTTGTACATTTAGCGTGCTTGTATGGCTGCCATCAGCTTGTACGTAAACTATTTTCTCTACTATTTTTTCGACAACTTTTGGCTCTGGTACTGCAACTGGCTGTGCTTTAGCTTGTTTAATTGTCCAACCGTCTGTTAATGCATCATCAAATGCTTTTTTCGTTTTAGCACTGACATAAGATGCACCTGTTAGCTTCATTGCTAATGGAGACATTTTAACTGCTTGTGTTGGACGTTTAATTGCTGAGTATGGGTCGATTTCATGTAAATCTAAGCCTAATACCATCATTTGCAACGCAGCTTGACGCATTTGTAAATCGGCAGATTTTTTAGGATTTGCATTAAGTGCTATTGCCTTTACATCCGATTTTTCAGTTAAAATGTTTTCAACTAATTTAGTTAACACATTCTTAGGACCAAATTCAATAAAGATTCGACCACCGGCATTATATAAATTATCAATTTCTTCATTAAAATGAACTGATTCTAAAATATGATTTTTTAGGCGCTTTTTAATATCGGCAGCTTTATTTGGATATGCTTTACCTGTGCCATTTGAATATACTGGGATACTCGGTTTGGTAAATTTCGCGCTATCAATTGCTTTAGCAAATGGTTTTTGTGCATGGCCAACAAGCGGCGTATGAAATGCTGCCGATACGAGTAAAGGAACGACTTTATATCCTTTGCATTTTAACTCATCAATCGCAACTGAAATTTGACTTGAAACACCAGCAACAACAACTTGGTTATTTGCGTTGTAATTAGCAATTGAGATATCTTTAATATCTTTAATATCATCAGCAACTTTAACTGGGTCGCCAACTACCGCAATCATAGCACCGGCATCAAAGTTTTCGTCTTTTGGGGATGCCATAGCTTGACCACGACTACGTGCTAACATCATATAGTCATTATCGTTTAATACACCTGCGGCCCATAAAGCAGTTAATTCACCAAAACTATGACCTGCTGTAAAATCAGCTGCAAAACCAGCTTGTTTAAATGTATTGTATAGACCAACACTGAAACACCCAATTGCAGGTTGTGCATGTTGCGTTAAACGAAGTGCATCATCTTGTGCTTTACGATCAATATCGTTAAAAACAGGAATTGGATAAGTGACATTTGATAAATGCGGTAAGTTTACAGATGTAAATTGTGAATCCATATCAGCTGCACTTTGCATCACACTTGGGAAATTACATGCTAATTCATTACCCATATTCACATATTGTGAACCTTGACCTGAGAATAATGCAACCACTTTACCTTTAGCGTCAATACCTGATTGACGATAATAAATACCAGTTGGTACTGACCACTCAATTTCACCCGATTTTGCCTTAAATTGTTTAAGGGCTGTATTAATCATATCTATTGCTTGGCTGGCATTTTTAGCCACAAAACCACAACGCGCTAACTCATTTTCAGGCGTTATTGCAGAACATTGTGTTACTAAAGCATTAAATGCAAATACTTGCACATCTTCATTAACCGATAACTGAGTCAAATAATCATGAAGTTTTGCAACAATTGCACTTTCGTTTTCAGCTGTAATTAAAATAGATTGAGGTACCGCTGTAATACGGTATGCACCTTGCGCTTTAGGTTGGTACTCTTCTAGTACCATATGGTAGTTAGTACCACCAAAACCAAACGAACTTACACCCGCTCTACGTGGTAAACCATCTTCTCTTGGCATCCAAGGTCTAGTTTGATTATTTAAATATAATGGGCTGTTTTTGATGTCTAAACTAACATTCGGTTGGTCAATATGAAGCGTTGCAGGCAAAACTTTATGGTGTAATGCTAGCACTGCTTTTATCATACCCGCAGAACCGGCAGCCGCTTTAGTGTGACCTACCTGTGATTTTACTGAGCCTAATGCGATATGCTGCGTTTTATCATTATCAGCACCAAAATGTTTAGTTAATCCTGAAAATTCAGCAGCATCACCTGCTTTAGTACCTGTACCGTGTGCTTCAATTAAACCACACGTTCTTGGATCCCAACCGGCATCTTCATAAGCACGCTTTAATGCTTTTGCTTGGCCATCTGGTCGAGGTGCATAAATAGATTTAAAACGACCATCTGAAGACGTACCAATACCTTTAAGTACAGCATATACTTTATCACCGTCACGCTCAGCATCTTCAAGGCGCTTAAACGCCATCATACCGATACCTTCACCTATCATCATGCCTTTTGAATCATCATCAAATGGGCGAATATCTTCATTGGTTGTAAAAGCAGGTGTTTTAGAGAATGACATATACATAAATGGTGAATTATCACAACATACGCCGCCTGAGATCATTACTTCAGATCTGTGCTCTAATAAGTCTGAAATCGCAAGTTTAATCGCAGCTAAAGAGCCCGCACATGCAGCATCTACAACACAGTTAGTGCCTCCAAAATCAAAACGATTTGCAATACGGCCTGAAATTACATTACCTAACATGCCTGGGAATGAATTTTCTTCCCAACCAATATAAGCTTTTTTGAATTTTTCGATGATCATTGCACGATCATCGTCATCTACACCTGACGCTTTTAATACTTTATCAAGTACAGGACCTTGCAAACGTGATGTCAGTGGTGAAATTTGTTTTTGGCCTCCGCCAACACCTAAAGTAATACCCACTTTATCACGGTCATAACCTGAACCATCGCCTATACCAGCATCATTTAATACATCACGGGCAACCACGAGTGATAGTAACTGAGCAATATCTGTTAACTCTAAGATATTTGGCGGCAGACCAAATTCCATTGGGTCAAAATCAATTTCAGGTAAAAAGCCACCACGTTTACAATAAGTTTTATCTGCTGCAAATTTATCTTCAGAGTAATAATCGTCAATCGCCCAACGATCCGCAGGGACATCTTTAATAGAATCAACAGATTCAAAAATATTATCCCAGTACTGTTCTAGGTTTGTTGCATCAGCAAATACTGATGCCATGCCTACTATGGCGATTGGGCATTCTTGTAAACGAGAATTTAATTGTTGTTCATCAACAAGTGTATCAACGTCTTTAACTGCATGAGCTAAAGTTGGCTTTGCCTTGCTATTATTCGGCATTCTATTTTTACTCCAATTATAATTCGGTTGCATTTTGTGTATCAATATCAGAATCAAGTTCTGCGTCTAACATACGAAAACGACTTAAAAATTCGGTATAATTCCCCGCTAAAATACGGCGAATATGAAATGGGGCTTTGGTGAGTACATGAGTCATATAACGCCCAGCTGCGGCTTTTTCATCACCATTATAAATATCAACATAAACCCAACCAGATGCGGGATCATTTGCAATAAGTAAACGACGTTTTGTCGCTTCATCATCAAATTCAGGTAACTGCGTTACCTTTACTTGTACGACTTCGTCTTCTGATAAAGATTGGGTTTGATTTAGTACTTCTCGCATTGCTTCTGGAGATACTTCTGATAAAACAATATTCTGTTTTTCTAAATTCTGAATTGGTACTTGAATTGCGGCATTTGAGAGATTGTCGGC
The DNA here is from genome assembly GCF_002276045.1 of Pseudoalteromonas sp. NBT06-2. Classification (GTDB taxonomy): domain Bacteria; phylum Pseudomonadota; class Gammaproteobacteria; order Enterobacterales; family Alteromonadaceae; genus Pseudoalteromonas. The sequence continues at coordinate 4,355 of NZ_NQMR01000136.1, forward strand.
ATCTGTAGCCTCACCATTTTGATTCATATCTGCTAATCGAGATACCCCATGTCGCTTTAAACACCTTTGTAAACCGGCTCTTGATGTTTTCACATTGATAAATTCTTTACTAACTGCCAATAATTCATCTAGCGAAAGTAATAAACGTGTTCTGAGCTCAACAACAACGTATTCTTGTGCCGGGCTTAAAGTTGTATTAAGCTGCTTGGGTGTATGAGATTCATCTTTAATAGAGTCACGTTTTCTCCACTTACGAACAGTAGATTCTGAGATTTTAAGTAAACGCGCTAAAACAGCGATGGGTAAATCAGATTCATGAATAAATGCACGCATTTCAAGCGTTGTAGTTGCATTTGCATGTTGTTTTGTCATTATTAAAAATGTTCCCTGCTATCGCTTTAGTTCATCAAAATTAAATTGATTAAACATTACCATTACTCTTTTTAAAGTATTTAATTAACGATATAAGCTAAATCCATTCGCGGTAATATACACAGGTTTAAAACCCAGCACAATCTCCCGATACTTAAATTTATGATGTAAAACAAATTAGGTGTAAATAATAGTTTTCAGTTAGAAATAAAATCTTAACAATTAGAGTTTAGACTCTATATAATATTGTTTTAACTTAATTTTGTAATATTTAATAGAAATTGCTCTCATTATTTTTATAAGTCCATGTTAAACTCAGTATTCAACAGTCAATTTAAAGCTTAGTTTTAAACCAATACAATATAGTGATACTTTTATGAATAACAAAAATGAAGAAACAACTTCAAAATTAAGCCTTAAAGAAAATGAAATTCACTTGTGGTCAATCGACCCAACACAAATTACATCTAAAGTTTTGATCAAAAAATATAAAGAATTATTGACTGCAGATGAGACAATAAAACAACAGAGATATCGATTTGATAAAGACAAACATAGTGCACTCATCACCCGTGCTTTTGTGAGAGATTTATTATCTTATTATGCCAATATTGATGCTTGTGACTGGCGTTTTAGCAAAGGTGAAAAAGACAAACCTGAAATTATCAATCCTCCAATTCCATTAAGATTTAATATTAGCCATACAGATAAACTGATTATATGCGCTGTGATGCTAAATGATGATATTGGTTGTGATGTCGAAAATACCAAAAGAAATACAGAACCATTATTAATAGCACAACGTTTTTTTTCACCAAGTGAAGTAACTGAGTTATTTGCATTACCAGAACATAAACAGTGTAGCCGATTTTTTGATTATTGGACTTTAAAAGAGTCTTATATAAAAGCTTGGGGATTAGGTTTATCGATTCCATTAGCTGATTTTAGTTTCGATATTTCTCTCAGTGAAAACAGCGAGTTTAATAACAATATAAAATTAAGTTTTGCCCAGCATAGAAAGGATTTTCCTGAAATATGGCAAAGTTGGTTAATCTCCCCTAACGAATCACATCGAATCGCGTTATCAGTACGAGCAAAATACAATAATCAACACATTGATTATAAATTAAGATTTTTTAATAGCCTGCCCTTAGTGGGTTATCAAGAAACTAACGCTTTCTTTAAATAATCCATATAAATAATTTCTATAGAAAACAAGGTGGCTTGGAGTTAGATAATGGCGAATTTTTTGAATTTACAAATTTCAATTTTGTAACAGATCATCTTGAAGCAATTTTGATAGCCGAAAAACAAGGTATGGGACTTATATTTATTTCGCCGACTTACATAAAGAGAGAACTATCAAAAAGTCAACTTGTACCTATATTTCCCAATATAAAAAGCAAGTAAGCAGCTTTGGATATTTTACCCTAATACAGAGTTTACTCCTTTAAAAACGAGGCTATTCATTGATCATTTAAAATCAAAAATGGTTTGAAAACTGAGCATTAAATGTTTTGTAAATCTTTTTTAGGTTTAAAAGTAATCGTAAATGTAGAGCCTATATTTATTTTACTACTTACGCTTATTGTCGCCTGCATTCGATCTGATAAATTTTTTACCAAAGATAAACCAATACCAATACCATCAATGCAATTATCTTTGGCATAATCCAATCTTAGAAGTGGTTCAAATATTAATTTATGGTCTGAACTATCTATGCCAATTCCGGAATCTGTTATACGTATTTCAACAGCTCCTTCGCTATTGACTGAAGTGTAAACTTCTATAAATCCATTTTTTTTATTATATTTAATCGCATTGTTTAACAAGTTAACTAAAATTTGACGTATTCTGCCGGAGTCAGCATAAACGCTATGCTCTTTTTGTTCGTAATCTATAGTGATATTTTGTGCTTGAGTAAAAGGCTGAACCATTACAATACTTGATATAATAATGTTATTTAAATTACATTCCTCCCAATTCACTTCAAACTCACCATTATTTGAATAAACGAAGTCCATAATATCCTTCACTAACATAGATAAATGTAGTCCAGCAGTATTAATATGCTTTAGTAAAATAGAATTATCACTATCATCTTGTGTCATATTGCATTGAAGAACTTGAGAGCCGCCAACAATTGCATTTAAAGGTGTATTCAACTCATGACTAATGCGTGATAAAAAATCAGATTTAGCTTTATTTGCTTTTTCGAATTGATTTTTAACCTCTAAAAGATCTTTTGTTCGCTTCTTTACTTTATCTTCTAATAAAATTTGTGATTTAATAATCTCAATTCGTGCATCAGCCAAGTTTTTAAGCATTTCAGAAAAAGAGCTTTCTATAATTGTTAATTCATTTTCTTTTTTATTGTCTAAATTAATTTTAAATTCATCTAATTCGTCAAAATCTACAGTTTCAATCGCATGAACTAGCTTTAATAAAGGTTTTATTAATAACTTATTTCCAACCCAAACAAACAGATACCATAATGCTACCGTTTTAATAATTGCATTAATAATGATTAAAATCACACCAAATTGTACTCTTTGAATGATAACTGAAGAATTTGAATATAAGGTAACAGTCCCTACTTCTCTAGATTTACCTCTAAACACATAATTAATCGGAAATTTATGAGAAAACATTTTGGTGAAATCAGCTCCTCCAACAGAAATAGGTTCCTCATTTACATTAAACTTTAACAACTCACCACTATTTGATTTTATAATCCCTACACCAGTAAAAATTTCACCTTTTTGCTCTATTTTAACGCCCATTACAATAGGTATAGCTAACATACCATTTAGCGTGTTATTTACTTGTTCTTTATCTAAATTCCATACGCCAGCACTTAAAACGGGTTCGAATATTTGTTGATTGATTTTAAGTTCATCTTCAACCGTTTGTTGCGTATGTTTATATTCTATAGCGATTTGCCCTATAGTAATAACCACAGCAATAACACAGTAAATAGAGAAAACAAAATTAATTAATTGGGTGGCAATAGAGTTTTGTTTTAAAAATAAATTATTACTCATTAGGGCATATTTCCCACTTCACAGGTTGTCGGGATCCATCGATGCCAGATATGTTCATTTTCATTTAACCATTGCTTAGCAGCTTGCTCATAACTTAATCTTTTAAAATCAACCGCAGCAGCTAAATCTGAAATAATTTGATTATCGAAGCTAATATTTTTTATAATATTAAACGCACATGGCCACCCATCTTTTAAACCAGCCCATACCGCTTTTTTTAAAAAACCATTTTTAGGATTTCCACAATCGTAATGAAAATTAGGATTTATGCCCCACTTTGGATCTATTTCACAATCTATATGATATTCTGGAAACTCTACAAATTTACCTTCATATACAGCTTCGACCCAATTAGGAGTCCAATTAAATAAAACAATTGGTTTATTGTGAGTAATTGCATGTTTGAGTTCAGACCATAAATCATCAGCTTTATTAACTGTATCAATTTTAAAGTTTAGATCTAATGCACGAATACGTGCTGCCTCAGGTTTCTCCCAAGGCCCAGCAACATAGCGCCCTATATTCGAATCATCATTTGAAAACAAAGCCGAACATTTATTTAAAGCTCGCCAATCAGGCAAGTCGGGACATAATTCGTCCATATAACTTGGATACCACCACTCTTCCCTTGTTGTTGCTTTATGACTGCCCGCATCAATTACATTGCCAGATGTAATAACTCTCTCAAACATAGTCGACATTGTGCCCTCCCATACTTCAACTTGAACATGATCTATACCTTGGGATAATGAGCCCCATTGCTCATTTATAGTTGAAAATGAATATTTTGTTTTGTATCCAACAGAGTTTAAAATATAACCGGTTATATGTGCTAGTACAATTTGGCTACTCCAATCATTTACAATAATGCTAATTGGCTGCTGATTTTTTATAGTTTGTGCATTACAAAGACTACAAAATAGGAATGAAGATATGAGAAAACTAGTGCGTTTATTTATCATGATTTAAGTCATAGAGTGAATAGATTCCACTTAAGTAAAGCACTTATTAAATACATATCAAATAAGTAACTAAATCTAAACTTTTATTAATTTCAAATAGCCCAATTCTTATGAAGAGATATAGCTAATTTTAATGATTGATATGTTTATTGTTATTTTTCTATAGAATTTCAAATTTCGAAAATATTTCAATATCAACCCACTGCCATTGAAACTCATCCACTATAGACGATTTTGGACCATGAGATAAAAATACAACTAGCTTCTCAATATCAATTTTTTCACCTGTCGCCATGACCTCAACATTGCCATTAGGTAAGTTTTTAGCGTACCCATTTAAGTTTAATTTTTCAGCGACTTCCATAGTCGAAGCTCTGAACCAAACCCCCTGTACTTTACCAGATACAACCGCTTTTATCGTTTTATTCATGATTTACCCTTTATTATTTACTATATACAGATTTTTACTTTATTAATTGTTGATAGCACACTAAAATTAGCGCTTTAATTTATTACAAATAATACACTTAATATTAGGGGCTGTTGATCTTTCAGGTTTAAATTTTGTTCGAGATAAAAGCATTTTAGTCGCGGCGAGTCGTGTGTAGCCTTGCATTCTAAGCAAATACGGCTCAACAAAGAATAAAAATCTTTTAGCCGAATTCTTCGGACAGTGTTTGATACAAAAGTAATCTCGAAAGATCAACAGCCCCTAATATCAGTACTTGGAAACCATATGTCGTCAATCCTATTTTTACAAGCTGGCCGTGAAAAGTCTTTAAAACGCAAACACCCTTGGATTTTTTCAAAAGGCATCAAAAAGATAAAAGGTAAACCCGGTTTAGGCGACACAGTTGAAATACATGATAACAATGGTAACTACTTAGCCACTGCTGCGTATAGTCCTCATTCTCAAATTCGTGCACGTATTTGGACTTTTGATCAAAATGAAACTGTTGATACTGTTTTTTTTGAAAAACGTATTCGTCGTGCTCTTTTTGCCAGAAAAGATGTGATTGCACAAGGTGGTTTAACTGGCTTTCGTTTAATTGCAGCTGAATCAGATTCTATTCCGGGTGTAACCATAGATAAGTTTGGTAATTACTTAGTTGGTCAATTTTTAAGTGCTGGCGCTGAGCGCCATAAAGGCGAGATAGTTCAAGCGCTTCGTAACATTTTTCCTGATAGTAATATTTACGAACGATCTGATGTAGAAATACGAAAAAAAGAAGGCTTAGAACCTATTACAGGTGTACTTTGGGGTGTTGAACCACCGGAAGTTGTGATCATTGAAGAAAATGGTTTAAAACTTGAAGTGAATATTAAAACTGGTCACAAAACAGGTTTCTATTTAGACCAACGTGATAGCAGGGCTGCACTAGAACGTTTTGTAAAAGATAAAGAAGTATTAAACTGCTTTTCTTACACGGGTACTTTTGGCCTATATGCACTTCGTGGTGGATGTTCTAGTGTCACCAATGTAGATGTATCTCAGCCAGCACTTGATACTGCTAAACGAAATGTTGAATTAAATGAACTTGATTTAAATAAAGTTAAATTTGAAAAACAAGATGTATTCAAATTATTACGTCAGTACCGAGAAGAAGGTAAAAAGTTCGATACAATTGTAATGGATCCACCTAAATTTGCAGATAATAAATTGCAACTTACTGGTGCATGTCGTGGTTATAAAGATATCAATATGATTGCCATGCAAATATTAAAACCAGGAGGCACATTATTAACTTTCTCTTGCTCTGGTTTAATGGAACAAAATCTTTTCCAAAAAGTAGTCGCTGATGCAGCATTAGATGCTGGTAAAGATGTATTATTTATGGAACGTTTAAACCAGGCAGCGGATCACCCGATTGCGGGATTTTATCCGGAAGGGTTTTACTTGAAAGGACTGATCTGTAAAGTGTTTTAAGTGAATACCCATCATATTTCAAGATGGGTAAGTGTCTGCTGCGTAGCTTTATTAATAGACACTGCGCGGCAAAACAAAAAACATCATCTTTATACAATTTTATTATTTTTTCGCCACGTAGTGGCCATAAGAAACTTGCGTAGCAAACTTCTTATTAATTGACTTCTATAAACTCCAATCCAATCAGATATTCTTGCGCCTCAAGCCCTGTACATCGAATCACTTTTGCTATGGCATCTAAAGATGGTACGCCATTATTTGTTGAATCTACTTTAACTTTGAGCTCAGTATTCATCTCTAAAGGTTCATCTAACTCAACCGACATACCCGTTGCGCTCAAGTCTCGGCAAACACCATCAATTTCTCGTCCTGACTCAGAATCAAGTAAGACTAATAATGCTTGTGCATTTACCATCATTCTAAAAAAATTACGTTTATCTTCGTATAACATACTGCTGCTCCATGCTTTATTATCGTGATATTTTCTACAAAGCTATATATATAAATTAATGGGATGTAAAAAAAATGCAAGTTATTATATCAATAATACCTCCTTTTTATTCAATTATATACCCAAGCTCCGTCTCGGCGAGTTTAAACAGGGTTTTTGCTGCGTTATTAATTTTGATAAGGGAACAGCCATTATCTTCAATTAATACCTTAGCTAAATCCTGTTTAATTCTCGCTGAAATCGCGCATTTTGAGGTATCATGGGTATATACCCAAGCCACTTGATAATGCTTGTTTCAGAATTTATCAGGTGAGTTAGCACAAGGCACATCATTTTAGGAATGCTTATTGCCTTTCAAACTAATGTAACGTAGTGATTACTTACCTGATAAATTCCCTGCGGGCGGGTTTTAAATGGTCAACTACCGCGTTATTTATGTTGATAAGGGAATAACCATTACCTGCAATAAATGTCTTGTATTTGACCATTTAAACTCCCGCTGAAATCATGCATTTCCAAGTAGCTTGGGTATATAGCCAAACAACTCATTTAAAGTGATATTTTTTAACTGAATTCTTTCATCGCATTTATCACGCGTTTAGCTGAAATTGGATATGGCGTACCTAAAGTTTGTGCAAAAAATGACACTCTTAATTCTTGTTGCATCCAAAAGATATCTTCTAAAGCTTTAGGTATTTTAACGCCTTTAGGTATTTTTTTCACTTCCGCTTTGTAGCATTGCTCAACTTTATCTAACTCTAAAATACAGAGTCGATCTCTATTTGGATCGATACGTAATTTTTCTAATCGACGCTCTATCGCATTAAAGTAACGAATTAAATCTTTTATTTTATTTGCACCAAATCTGCTAATAAACCCTTTAAAAATCAAATTTTCTAATTGAGATTTAATATCACCATGTGCATTGATCATAGATAAATCAACTCGCCCTTTCAATCGCTTATTAACCCCATGAGCCAGCCTTAATACTTGCTCTACATCTATGGCTATTTTCACAACCGTATCATCTAAGTTAGCGCGCACATGCTCTTTTATTTTCTCAAAATCATTGGCATTTCGAATATCAACTTCACTACACATATCCTGACATAATTTATCAACACCCGCTGCAATACAATCATCTATTAATTCATTCACTTTACCAAAAGGGTTAAAATACAACCCTAATTTTGCTTTATTAGGTAATTTTTGCTGCAAATACTTAATTGGCGATGGCACATTTAATAAAACTAAACGACGTAACCCTTGATTATGTGCCATGATTGCTTTTTGTTCAGAATCAAATAATTCAATTGCAGCACTGGTTTTTTTATCAACTAAAGCTGGAAAAGCTTTAATCTCATAACGACCTTGTTTTTTAACATAAGCTTTGGGTAATGCACCAAAATTCCATTGTGTTATATCCGTTTGCTCTATACCTTTATCAGCCACTTTAGATAAAGTATCTGTCACTTTTCCTTGTAACTGACTTTTAAGCTTCTCTAAATCAGTGCCACGACCTAAAAGTTTGTCTTTCTCACCACGTACTTCAAATTGAATTCTAAGGTGTGTTGCTAAAGCTGAATAATCCCAAGCTTGAGGGTCAATTCGAGTACCACTCATACGTAATAAATGCTTAGAAATTGCCTCTATAAAACGACCTTGCATTGGCTCTATCGCACTCATTACCGCATCAGCATAATTTGGTACAGGCACAAAATTACGTCGAATTGTTTTAGGTAAAGATTTAAGCAAAGCACATACTAGTTCATGACGAAATGCAGGAATATGCCAATCAAAACCACTTTCTTCCACTTGATTTAATAAAGCCAATGGAATTTGAACTGCCACACCATCTATATCCTTGCCAGGGTCAAAATGATAGCTAAGCGGTAATATAATGTTATTTTGCTGCCATGTATCAGGGTGTTCTGCATCTGTAATATGTTCCGCTTGATGTTGCATCAAATATTCACGTGTCATATGCAAAAAACGTTTGTCCGACTGCTTTTGTTTGTTCCACCATGTATTAAAATCAACACGATTATTAATATGCTCAGGTAATCTTTCTACATAAAACTCATAAAGTGTTTGTTCATCAACTAAAATATCACGGCGACGAGCTTTGTTTTCAAGGCTTTGAATATCATCAATTAGATTTTGATTATGCTGTAAAAAACCTTCGTTTTGACCAAGTTCTTGTTCAACTAATGCTGTACGAATGAATAAATCTCGGCTAACTTTTTCATCTATTTTACTATAAACACAACGACGCTTATTAACGATCACTAACCCATATAAAGTTTGCTGCTCAAAAGCCATAACACAGCCGGGTTTTTTCTCGTAATGCGGTTCGCTATAACTATGTTTAACTAAATGGGATGCCAACGACTCTAACCATTTCACCTCAATTTTTGCATTGATACGCGCATAAAGCTTTGATGTCTCAACTAATTCAGCTGACATCAACCATTTAGGACTCTTTTTAAATAAGCTTGAACCTGGAAATACATAAAACTTAGAATTTCTTGCACCTAAAAACTGGCGGTCTTCATCTTTAAAACCGATATGGCTTAACATACCAGATAAAAGTGCTTTGTGAATTACTTCACCATCCGCATTAGTCTGATTAACTTTAAAACCCATTTCCTGACAAATAGTAACAAGTTGGTAAACTATATCCTGCCACTCTCGCACGCGCATATACGCTAAAAACTCTTTCTGGCATAAACGTCTAAATTGATTACGATTAAGCTCTTGTTGCTGCTCATCTAAATAACGCCATAGATTCAAAAATGCAATAAAATCGGAATCTGAATCGCTAAAACGATTATGCTTTTCATCACTAGCTTGCTTTTTATCTGATGGACGCTCTCTTGGATCTTGAATCGACATAGCAGCAACAATGACGATAACTTCGAACAAACCGCCTTCATGGGCTGCTGTTAATACCATTTTAGCTAAACGTGGATCTACCGGTAATCGACTTAGTTCTCGTCCGCTTTTAGTCAATGTCGTCATATTGCCATGTTTTGCGTGACGTTGTTTTTTATTAGAAATTGCTTTTAGCTCTTGCAAAAGCGTTAAACCATCATTAATATTTCTGCTATCAGGAGCTTGAACAAATGGGAATTTTTCCATATCGCCTAAACCCAGTGATATCATTTTTAAGATAACAGAGGCTAAATTTGTACGTAATATTTCTGGATCGGTAAATTCAGGTCGGCCATTAAAGTCTTCTTCTGAATATAATCGAATACACACACCCGCTTCAACACGGCCACAACGACCTTTACGTTGATTAGCACTGGCTTGTGAAATGGCCTCTATTGGCAGCCTTTGAACTTTTGTTTTTGCACTATAGCGACTGATTCGAGCTGTCCCAGGATCGATAACATATCTAATACCTGGTACAGTTAAAGAAGTTTCAGCCACATTAGTACTTAACACTATACGCCTACCACTATGGCTCGAAAAAATTCGATTTTGTTCTGCATTAGATAAACGTGCATACAAAGGCAATACTTCGGTATGACGAAAATTACGCTTTGTTAGAGCATCTGCAGTATCGCGAATTTCCCGCTCACCATTCATAAAAATAAGAATGTCACCAGGGCCTTCATGCATCAGCTCATCTACCGCATCAAAAATACCTTGTAGCTGATCACCCTCGCTTTGTGATTTTTTATCGCTATCTTTAATACTGTAATCAGAAATGGGATTATAACGCACTTCTACTGGGTAAGTGCGCCCTGATACTTGAATAATCGGGGCATTGTTAAAGTGCTTTGAAAACTTTTCAGGATCTATGGTTGCAGATGTAATTATGAGCTTTAAATCTGGTCGTTTTGGTAATAACTCTTTTAAATAACCTAAAATAAAGTCGATATTTAAACTGCGTTCATGGGCTTCATCAATAATAATTGTATCATATTGATTTAAAAATTTATCTTGTTGGATTTCAGCTAATAAAATACCATCAGTCATCAACTTAATATAAGTCTGTTCAGTCACTTGATCGCTAAAACGGATTTTATAACCGACTTGTTTTCCAAACTCAGTATTTAGCTCTTCCGCGATGCGTGTGCCAACACTTCTTGCAGCTAAACGTCTTGGTTGTGTATGGCCAATATAACCTGAAATACCTCGACCTAATTCCAAACATATTTTAGGTAACTGAGTTGTTTTACCTGAACCTGTTTCACCGGCTAAAATAACCACTTGGTTGTTAGCAATCGCTTTTTTAATTTCGTCTTTCTTTTGACTGACAGGTAAGTTTTCTGGATAAGTAATCTCAGGAATGTTTTGTGCGCGAGTTTCTCTGCTTAAGATACTCTCTTCTATTGATTGATGTACTTTTTTAAGTACTGCTTGCTGTTGAGTCTGATCTTTAATTCTTTTTACACCATCAATACGACGCTTAAAAAAGAATTGATCTTTTTTAAGACAGTCATTTAATTTATTGTATAAATCTCTATTATTAATTTTTTGTGACTCAGACGACATACAAGTTTCAGCTTTCAATCTAAAAAAGGACGCTGATTTTACCAAAAAATACATTTTTCGAATAGCGTATTTTTCACTCCTAGCTAATTATCCTTATATATTACTTATTTCAATCGTGTCACCATCACCATGAATAGTGATTGCTATTGGTGACGCTTTAGTATTGATTTTAAAAGAGCCTACATTCCGACATCAATACGCTTTGAATTGGGCGCGCTCAGATAGCTCTGAAACATGCAACTTGAAATAACTAGAGCACCGATTAGTTTAAAATATGAACACCAGAATGGTCCAAAAATCAGACAGGCAAGACGTATTAGTGAATGGAATAGTGGGCTATTTCGAGCTGATACACCGTAGCATGTGTGATTTTTGGCCATTCCCTACGGACGAGGCTAAAATTTCCGTATACTGCGTTAAATTTTCTTGATGGAGAATAACTAGACCTACAAAAATTTTCTAGTCTACGGAAATTTTGGCTCTCGCTGGTGACTATATTTTAAACTGTTCGGTACTCTAGGTATAGATACATTTTTTAAAAGAATAAAACCGCAGATTAACTCCGTA
>NZ_NQMR01000137.1 GCF_002276045.1 Pseudoalteromonas sp. NBT06-2
ACTCTAGGTATAGATACATTTTTTAAAAGAATAAAACCGCAGATTAACTCCGTAAATTTTAATAAATTTAGCTTTTAACTTTATCTGTTGATTCTCTAATAATTAATTGCGCTTCTAATGTTTCTTGATGCAAAGGTATTTTTTCATCTTGTTCAGTGAACTGTTCGATTAATTTACTTATGGCTGTGTAAGTCATTTTTTCGACTGGTTGAGCTATTGTTGTTAACCCAGGCCATATATGACGGGCAATTGGTGCGTTATCAAAACCTGCAATAGATATTTGCTCAGGTACTTTCAAAGAAAGCTGTGAAGCAACTTTTAAAACCGCAGCAGCCATATAATCGTTTGACGCAAATACTGCTGATGGTTTTTTAGATAAATTAAATATTTTACGAGCACTATCTTCACCAGAGTGATAACTAAAATTACCTTCATCTACTAATTCAGGTTTAAATTCAATATTATTCTTTTTCAGTGCTTTTAAATAACCAGAGAACCTTAATGTAGTAGAGCTATGATCAGGATGACCTTTGATGAATGCAATATCTTTATGACCTAAAGAAATTAAAAGTTCTGTAATTTCAAAAGCGGCTTGCTCGTCATTACTACGCACTGAAATAGAGTCATCATCCAATGTACCTGGGGCAACCCTCGCATAAGGAATGTTTTTACTTTTTAAAAATTCTAGTATATCTTTTTGATCAGAGAAAGGCGGTGTTAAAACCAAACCATCTAAACGCGTTCTACGGATTAAAGCATCTATATTATCGAGTAAAGCTTGACCTCTTAATTCACAAGGGTGAATTAGTAAATTGTAATTTTTTTCATGGCACGCCAAAAGCGCACCAGTTTGAACACGAGTGATGTAACTTTTACTAGGATTATCATAGATACAACCAATGATAAAACTTCTGTTATGGGCCAATCCACGTGCAATCGGATTAGGTCTATAATCCAAATCTTTAAATGCTTGTTGTACTTTTTCTCGAGTTGCAGTACTCACATTTGGTTCTTCATTTAATACTCGGGATACTGTTTTTTTAGATACACCAGCATATTTTGCAACACTGTTTATCGTTGCTTTACTCATTGAATTCTCTTTTAAAAAATTTAATCATGTTTATCGATTTACGATACAAGCCGCAGCGCCAATTAAAGGTATATTATCTTGCACCACTAAAGTAACCGGAATATCTTGTACAAAATTAGTCATGATGCCTTTTTTTATAAAATTATCAGAAAATTTACTATCTAATAACACCTGTTTCATTCTAGGTAAAATGCCACCGCCTATAAATACACCACCTCTGGCACCAAAAGTTAAGGCAAGATCTCCAGCAACACAACCTAGCCAAGAGCAAAATTCTTCTAGTGTTTGAATACAAATTTCACAACTACCATCAAGTGCTTTTTGTGTAATTTGTGCAGGGTCTAAATTTTCAGCATTTATTTGATTAACCTGAGCCATTGCTTTATATAAACGTGTTAAGCCAATACCTGAAAATACAGTTTCAACTGACACATGCTCATGCTCAGTTTTCAATTGTGCTAATAATTCAAATTGTAATGGTGTAACCGCAGCTAAACTAATATGACCGGCTTCACAGCTTAATACTGCTTGGTGATCATTATTGATAACCAATGCTGCAGCACCAAAACCGGTTCCAGGTCCAATTACTGCGATATTTTCTTGTCCTGAACATAGGCCTGATTTAATTGAAACATTATCATTTTTATCTAGATAAGGTGACGCATATGCAAAAGCGGCAAAATCATTTATCACGCTTAATTTTTCAAAGTTAAACGCTTGTTTAATATCACTTACGACAAAATTCCAACCTAAATTAGTCAATCTAACTGACTCACCTTTTATTGGCCCTGCAACAGCTAAACACGCATATTTAGGCGCGAAAGATGATACAAATTCAAGATAATGCGTTAATACACTTTCGAGACAAGAATAATTTTCACTCGGATAGGTTTGAGATTGCTCAATCTTAAATTTCATTGTGCTTTTGTCAAACTCAGTAACTAAAGCAAATCGTGCATTTGTCCCGCCAATATCAGCTACAACAATAGGTTCAAATGTATTGTCGTGATGCATATTATTCTCTCTTTAATATATTTATTTGAAAAATCTAATGTGGTTAACCACAGTTAAAAGCCTTATCTCTCGATAGTTGATGGTTATTTATACATACTTTTAAATTTTTGTTTATATCTTTTAAAAGCAATGTAAACTAAGCCACAAAATCTCTTAACAATATCATACCTCCATTGTGACACCGGTGTCATGCCCTTTTTAATATAAAAAAGGCTAAACTTTAAAAATAATGTAATATTAAGTTGAAAAAACATTTATTCTACTGTTAGAAAAATATGTATAAAACGCTCACGGGAATAATAATGAAAGGCAAAGCAACATCATTTGATATCGCACATTATGCAGGAGTATCACAATCAACAGTTTCTCGCGCTTTGCGTAATAGCCCGTTAGTTAATGAGGAAACGCGTGAAAAAGTTCATAAAGTCGCCAAAGAACTTAATTATAAAGTTGATAAAAACGCCAGTAATTTACGCACACAACAAAGTAGTACATTGGCTTTATTATTATTTGAAGACCCTACAAAGGACGATTCTCAAATAAACCCTTTTTTTCTTGCTATGTTAGGCTCTATTACCAGAGCCTGTGCCAATGTCGGATATGACTTACTGATTTCATTTCAGCAATCAAGTAAAGATTGGCATGCTGATTATGAAGATAGCCATAGAGCCGATGGTATAATATTACTCGGTTATGGCGACTTTATTGATTACCAAGAAAAGTTAGATAAACTGATGGCGCAAGGCACTAAGTTTGTCTGTTGGGGTGCAAAAGTAGTGCAAAGCCCTAACCTATCCATCAGTTGTGATAATTATCATGGCGGCCAGTTAGCAGCAAAACATTTGATTAATATTAAACGTACAAGTTGCGCATTTATTGGTGATGCATCAGAGCACAGCCCTGAATTTTTTGCCCGTTTTAATGGGTTTAATGATGAATTTAAAAAACATCAATTCGAAATGGATTCTAGAAAAATTGCCAATGCAATCTCTACTGATGATTCAGGGTTTCATGCTACGAAATATTTGATCAGCAACAATATAAAATTTGATGCGTTATTTGCCGCCAGTGACTTGATTGCTATTGGCGCCATAAAAGCGTTAACTGAAGCTGGTATAAAAGTACCTGAGGATGTTTCTGTGATAGGTTTTGACGACATTCCTATTGCCAGTTTCACTAACCCCCCTTTAACAACGGTTCAGCAAAATACATCTAAAGCTGGTGAAATGTTAGTGACAAATTTACTTAGGTTGATTAATGGTGAAGAAATTGAACTCAATTCATTGTTGCCAGAACTGATAGTTCGCGGCTCAACTTTATAAAACCAGATAAATCTGAGGAAATCTGGTTTTATTAACTTTAAAACAACTTATAACTGGGCTTGATACCTTTTAAGCCCACTTTCTAAGTCTTCTAATAAATCTTCAACATCTTCAAGACCAACATGCAAACGAATTAATGTTCCTTTATCCCAGCCGGTTGCAGAACGTAAATGTTTAATTGAAAGGTTTGCAGTGATCAAACTCTCAAAACCACCCCATGAGAATCCCATTTTGAAATGATGCATTCCATCGAGCATAGCCGTAATTGCTTTTTGATTACCGTTTTTCATAACAAACGAAAATAAACCATTGCTTCCAGAAAAATCTCGTTTAAAAAATTCATGCCCTGGGCAAGATTCAAAAGCAGGATGACGAATATGATCAACTAATGGATGATTTTCAAGCCATTTAGCAACCTTTATCGCACTCGTTTCATGTTGTTTTAATCTTACTGGCATTGTTCTTAAACCACGAAGTGCTAAATATGCGTCATCAGGTGAAGTACATTGTCCTAATAAATAAGAATGCTCTCTTAATTGCTCCCAATATTTTTCATTTGCAACCGCAACCCCCATCATAACATCTGAATGACCAACTATATACTTAGTTGCTGCTTGAATTGAAATATCGACTCCAAAATCAAGAGGCTTGTAATGAAAGCCATTACCCCAAGTATTATCTAACATGACAACCATATCATGTTTATGTGCAATATCAGTCAATGTTGGTACATTTTGGATTTCCATGGTTAATGAGCCTGGTGACTCTAAAAATAAGATACTGGTATTTTCTTGAATTAAAGCCTCAATTCCTTCACCTATCATAGGATCATAATAAGTTATTTGAACTCCCATATTTTTTAGAATTTTGTCACAAAAATCCCTGGTAGGTTCATAAGCATTATCAACCATTAATATATGATCGCCCGTTTTAACAAAAGACAAAATCGTTTGCGTGATCGCTGCAGTACCACACGGGTATAAAGCACAGCCAGCACCATTTTCTAATTGGGTAATCGCATCTTGAAATGCAAAGTGAGTTGTTGTGCCGCGACGGCCATAAAATAATGTTTCATTAGCACGATTTTTAACTGCATGTTGCATCTCTGCAACTGAATCAAATACCACTGTTGATGCTCTTTGAACAACCGGATTTACAACACCTTGAGTAAATTCTTTTTTTCTCCCTGCGGCAACAATTTTTGTTTCATTTTTCATTTTTATTTGGTCCATATTATTTATATATTATTGTGACATTTAAAAATTTTACTTAAAAGCTGTAACAACAATATTAAGCTAATTCAGGTGAATTTATCCAGCAATCTATTAGAAAACGTGAAATAGAATCTTTTCTCGGTAATTTAAAACCTTCACTTTCATCACCCCAATTTGTAAACTGCTTTAACTGCGCTCTAGTAAACCAATTAGCTTGCTCTAGTTCATCTTGATCCACCTCAATAGTACTGCTCACTGCTGTTGAAATAAAACCTAACATAATTGAGGAGGGAAAAGGCCATGGCTGTGACCCGATATATTTTACATTTTCGACTTCAATTCCCGACTCTTCAAACACTTCTCTTTGTACCGCTTTTTCAAGCGTCTCACCTGGATCGACAAATCCAGCCAAAGTCGAGAATACACCTTTAGGCCAGCTTGCTTGTCGCCCTAATAAACAACGCTCTATGCCATCCGAAAAAGTTTTCTGTACTAACATGATCACTGCAGGATCTGTTCTAGGAAATGTTTGATGTAAACAATTTTGATTGGTACAAGTTCGGCTATGTCCTGCTTCAACGAGTTTATTAACTGTACCGCACCGACCACAAAATTTATGTGTTCTATGCCAATAACACAAAGCACGCCCTAATATCAAAATTGACGCTAATTGATTTTCAATACTGGGGCCAAATTGTCTAATATCATAAAATTCACCCAATTGGTTCGCTTTATTCAATACTTGCTCATTGAGGTTTGTGAGATCTAAAACAAAATATGAAACCTCTCCCTCTAAGCCAATAAAAATGGCTTCTGAAAGTAACTGTTTATCTATTTTTAGATTTAATAAAGCGGCTAATGTTAAAAATACAGGTTCATTTTTTTGAGTACAAAATAAGTTTTTATCTTCAAACATCACTAACCATTGACTGTTATATTTTTTTTTATCTTCTAGCCAAGCAGTATCTTTTCGATAGTTAGAAGCACGATCTAAGTTCATTTCACAATATTTTAGCATCATCATCTCTTACATCATTCTTATTTTGATAGTTTTCAGCCCAAGTTTGTGACCAATCCCCCATAGGTTTAATTAAATTAGCAAGCATTTTTGCTTGATGAGTGAGCCCATAGCCTAATGATGTTCTTTCAACAATATCCAGCTGTATTAATTCCTTTAACCTATTATTTAATAATGTAGGAGAGATATCTTCGCACCTTTTTTGCAATTCTCTAAAGGTGGCATCACCAAAACTTAATTGCCATACAATACCTAAGCTCCATGTACGACCTAATAAATCAAAAAGGGCCATTATCGGTTTACCTGTTTTTGACCCTCTCATACCAATCAGATTATTTAAACA
>NZ_NQMR01000138.1 GCF_002276045.1 Pseudoalteromonas sp. NBT06-2
AAAAGCCTCACCCTACTCGATGTGAAAACAAAGCTTTAACTAGCGGTTGAAAATTATTCAGAATAAAGATCTGTTAAAAACCTATTTGAACGCGGAATATAGTAGTCATCATAATTTAGTGAAAAGGCAACTGTTGTCGCTTTTCCTTTAAGTTCACTTCTTGGAACAAAGCCATAAACTCTTGAATCAGCACTGTTTCTACGGTTATCTCCCATCACTAAATAATGATCTTCAGGCACGATAGTTGTAGCAAAGTTACTAAACTGGTCACTGCCATTTTTTTCGATACGAATTTTATGGGTTAAGCCGTTTATTGTTTCATTCGCAAATAGTTCATTATTATTTTGGGTTGTTACAGCGTAATTAAGTTGTTCTCCATTAATAAATAAAACCTCATTTTTTAAATTAACTTTATCGCCAGGTAGTCCAATAACACGTTTTATTAAACGGTTTTGTGCAGCATCTGATTCAAAAACAACGATTTCACCACGTTCTGGCTCACCCATGTTGATCAAAGAGATTTGACTAAAAGGCACTCTTAAGTCATAAGCCATTTTGTTTACTACAATACGGTCACCTTCTTTTATGGTTGGCTGCATAGAGCCTGTCGGCACTGTATACCAATCGGCTACAGCACTTCTAAAGACTGACATTAAAACGATAAATACAACAAGCTGTCTATTATTTTTCCAAAATGTTTTTAATTTACTCATAAAATTGTGTTCCTTATTTATTATTTTCCTAATAGATCGAATTAGTAGGCCATATAAATTATAAAAAGTTCATCGTTGAAATGTTTCAAAATATGTAAAACTCAGTAATGTATGGGTTACAATGTTTTAAATCTATTTTTATGTGTTGAATAACCTTGTTACCTGTTGAAGAAATTTATCCCTCATTAGTTGAAACCTTAAATAATAATACAATGGCTTTGTTACAAGCGCCCCCTGGTGCGGGTAAGTCAACTTGGTTACCGTTACAGCTTATTAGAGATAACCACTTTAAACATATCATAATGCTAGAGCCTAGGCGTTTAGCTGCGCGTAATATCGCAGGTTATTTGGCGCAATGCCAAAATGAAAAAGTAGGCCAAAGTATCGGTTTACGCATACGTCAAGAAAAGCAAGTCAGCAAAGATACCCGTTTAGAAATCGTCACTGAGGGTATGCTCACACGTATGCTGCAAAATGATCCTGAATTAACGGGTGTAGATTTAATTATATTTGATGAATTTCATGAACGCTCAATTGCAGCAGATACCGCATTAGCATTTGCTTTAGAAACTCAGTCAGCGCTTAGAGATGATTTAAAAATATTATTAATGTCGGCAACTTTAGATGCTGAACATATCATTGAAAAACTTGAGTTTTTTGATCATCTATGCCCAGTGATCACCAGTGAAGGTCGCAGTTACCCTATAGATGAAGTATATATTGGGTTAAAAGATGAAACCCGCTGGTTAGAGCAGATCCCGCGTATTATTAAACAAGCTTTAGCTGAGCAAACTGGAAGCGTTTTAGTCTTTTTACCAGGGCAAAAAGAAATAAACTTTGTAGCGCGTAATTTAAATGAGCTTGATGCTGATACAAGCGTATTGAGTTTATTTGGCGAACAAGATAAAAATACGCAACAGCAAGCAATAAAACCAGCCCAATCCGGAAAACGTAAGGTGGTTTTAACAACTAATGTCGCTGAAACCAGTTTAACCATTGCAGGTATTCGCATTGTAATAGATAGCGGTAAAAAACGTGCTGCTAAGTTTAATTTAAAAACCGGTGTCACAGAGCTTATTACCAATAATATATCGCAATCATCTGCTGTGCAAAGGGCGGGGCGAGCTGGGCGTATTGAAGCAGGTACCGTATATAGATTAGGCTCAAAACAAACTTTTGAGCGCCGTAATAAACATGATTTACCGGATATATTAAGCTCAGATATTAGCAACTTTGTTCTTGAAGCAAAGCTTTGGGGCGCAGATATAAATGAACTGTGTTTGTTAGATAAACCTTTAATTGGGCAGGTCGCACAAGCACAGTCATTATTATTAATGCTTGAGGCAATTGATGAAAATGGTAAGTTAACAATAATAGGCCAAAAGATATTATCTTTTGGCGCTGATATTCGTTTAGCTCATATGTTAGTTAAAGCGCAAACATTAGAAAACCAATATCCAGGCATTACTATTTTAGCTGTATATTTAACCGCTTTATTAGAAGCGCGTGTAAAAAGTAGTAATGAACTCTCAATTGCCTTGCATAGCCAAATGCAAAACCCACATCCTGCATTTAAAAAGCAATTAAGTTATTGGCTTAAACGTTTAAAGCTAAAGTATGTATACGAATTGGAATCATCTTATTTAAGTATATTACTGGCTTTGGCATATCCAGATCGCCTTGCTAAAAAACGAGGCAATGGTTATTTACTTGCCAATGGCGCAGGTGCTGATTTATCGCAAGATTACTGGCATGAAGATGAGTTTATTTGTATTGCACAAATGGGCGGATTAAAAGGCAATAAAATATTCAGTGCAACTCCCTGTGATATGGTATTTATTGAAGAAGCATTACCGCATTTATTTAATGAAATAGAAATCTGCGAATTTGATGAAAAAGCAGGGCGCTTTATTCATGAAAATCGCACTATGCTAGGTTTTATGAGTGTCAGTGAAAAACAAATTCATACGGGCATAGATCAAAATTTAAGAACACAAGCCTGGTTAGCTTTAGTGAAAAAGCTAGGTTTTAAAATATTTGTTGAAAATAAAGATGCCAAACAATTATTGATACGTATGTCATTAGCCGCTAAATTTTTCCCTGAACAATATAAACCTATCAGTATGCAAGTGTTAATAGACTCGCTTGATACTTGGTTAGCACCTTATCTATCTGATATTAAAAAGTTAGAACAGTTAAAGAAGTTTAACTACCTTGAAGCTTTAAAAAATGTATTTGATTGGCAAATGCAAACTAGTTTAAATGATATTTTACCACTGCGAATGTCAGTTCCTAGTGGCTCAAATGTTCGCATAGAATACCAACTTGATGGGCCTGCTAAACTTGCTGTTCGTATGCAAGAAGTTTTTGGTTTAGCGACTACACCTATGCTTGCTCATGGAAAGCTACCTCTATTAATGGAGCTGTTATCTCCAGCTAAGCGCCCACTACAGCTAACCCAAGATTTGGCTACTTTTTGGCAAGGCAGTTATAAGGAAATTCAAAAAGAAATGAAAGGCAGGTATCCGAGGCATTTCTGGCCAGATGAGCCTGCAACTGCAAAAGCTACCAATAGAATTAAAAGTAAAATGTGAATTTAAAATGCTTTTGATAGGGTGTCAAAATAGCAGACTTAGCGAATATGAAAAATAATACATTTAGTATATTTAATTTACAGATTCTAAACCAACCAAGTTATCGCTATTTGATATAGAAAGGCTAATTATTTGTTACCAACATCATTGTAAATACTACCCCTTCTAAAAGCGCGTAAAAAAAATACAGTACACTCTTTTCGTACCAGTAATTGAGAAATTATTCTAAATATTATTGCATTTATAGAGTTAATACGTAAAATACCTCACCGAAATGTTAATCAATCTCATTCGTAAAATCGACAAGGGAAATGCAATGAAAATAAATAACGCATATTTAAAACTACTTTTGAAAGACCAAAGAGGTGTTTCTTCAATTGAATACGCTGTTTTAGCTGCAATAATTGTAGGTTTATTAGTTGCCTCTTTTGGCGGTGCTGATGGACTGAGCGCAATCATTGAGCAAACTTTTGAATCGATTAAAACTAAAATCACAGCTTTAACATCAGGTAGTTAATACTTGTATAAGTTTTAATAACAAATTAATCGAAAATAAATTGATTGAATTATTTATGAGCATAACTTTTTGGTTATTGCTCTTTCTTTTATGCATCAGTTGTTACACAGATATTCGTTATCGAAAATTACCTAATTGGCTTTGTTTTTCAATATTGGTATTAGGTTTTTTAACTTTGTTTATTCAGCATTTAGATAGTGAAATTAAAATTATTCTAATGCGAGTTTTTTATGTATTAGTTGTTTTATTTATTGGCTGCGTAATTCAAAAGCTAGGTTTTTTGGGTGGCGGTGACATTAAATTAGTAACAGCTTTATCTATATGGTTTGAGCAAGAATACTTAGTTTATTTTTTGATCTTGTTTACCACTTTAGGTGGGGCTTGTGCTGTTTTGGCTCTTTTATATAACCAAATCATTACATTAGCTAGCACCAAATTAGTCGCACTGGAAAAAATAACAACATTGCCATATGGTGTTGCTATTTCAGCCAGTGCCGTACTTTTATTGATATAGGAATATCGTTTTTAGATGTTATCAACTAAAAAAATTATTTATTTAACTTTTGCAGTAACACTTATAGGTTTAATTGGTATCTATAGGCAACTTTCAAATACCAGTTTAAATCAACAAGTATCTGAAAATGTAAAATCACAAGTTTCAGTATTAACGATTAATAGCGACATAAATGCAGGGCAATCAATTGCAAGTAATCATTTAACGTGGAGTTTAATTTCAGTTGCAGCAGCAAATAATATGGTGGGTATTATTCAGCGTGAAAACTTTGATATTAATAAATTAAATGAAAGTATCGCAAGAGTTTCATTAAAAAAAGGTGAATTTTTACGTTCGGATAATTTCGTACTGCCAAATCAAAGTGATTATTTAACTAGGGTACTTCAAAAAAATAAACGTGCTATCGCTATTAAGGTTGATGCAAAAGCGGCAATTGCGGGTTTAGTTAATCCGGGTGATTTTGTTGACGTAATGTTTTTCCATCAGTTAGAAAAACGTGATGATCAAGATAATTGGGTTGTTGCGTCAAGTGGTTCTGCAAGGCAAATTGTGACTAATGTAAGGTTATTGGCTGTTGATCGAGATATAAAACCTAAAAGAACAATAGATAATGAATTGCCAGAATCTAAAAATGAAAAATTTAATGAACAAAGCACTGTTACGCTAGAGGTTTCAGTATTAGAAGCTGAAAAATTAGCATTAGCACAAGAGTTAGGCCAGTTAAGTCTATTGTTGCGCAGTGCTCATGCTATTACCAATAGTGATGAACTCCTTTCAGATAAGACTGTAGCTACTTTTTCAGATGTGTTGACCCAATATAATAAACAAACGGATCGCGCCAATATGGTTTTACTTAAAGGTAAGCATCAAGTTGTTTCTCATTATAAATTTAAGGAATAGAATTAAAATGGCCAAGTATTATCAGGCATTTTTGTTATCATTTTTTTGGTTTTCTCAGAGTATTTTTGCTGTTGATATTACAGTAAGTGAGGGAACTTTAATTCAGTTAAAAACTAAGGCAAAAACGATTTTTGTTGCCAATCCAGAAATCGCAAACTACCAAATTCCAACAAGCGATAAAATTTTTATTTTTGGTTTGAAACCCGGCATTACAAATTTGTATGCACTTGATGCAAAAGGTAACGTCATTTTTGAAGATAAAATTAAAGTTCAACATAATACGGTTGACTTAAATAGCCAAATTAATACTTTATATCCCCAAGCTCGAGTTGAGGCAATTTCTAACAACGGTCAATTATTACTAAAAGGCACAGTTCCAACTGCGTTAATTGCTGCCAATGTAATGGAATTGGCTAAGAGTTATCTGGTCGTTAATACTGATAACCAAAAAATGTTAGAACCGATAAATCAATTATCAGTGACTTTACCAAATCAAGTAAATATCAGAGTTAAAATTGCTGAAGTGTCGCGTAGTGTAACTACTAAGTTAGGGTTACACCCAGGTGATGATATGCTGGGTGTAAAAAATATGGCGTGGGCTCAACATACAAATGAAACATCGTCTATAGATCTAAATGGCATGATGAAAGATATCGTTGGTGTTGATATCGCTGGGAGTATGAATAAAATATTTGGCCTAAAACTTAATTCTCATTCAATTATGTTAGACGCCTTAGCGAAAGAAGGTGCAGCTAAATTATTAGCCGAACCAAATCTAACTTCACTATCTGGTGAAACAGCATCATTTTTAGCGGGTGGAGAGTATCCATTGCCTGTTAGTCAAAATCAAAATGGTCAAATATTAGTTGAATATAAAAAATATGGTGTACTACTTAATATTACTCCAACAGTATTAAGCGACCAGCGAATAAGTCTTAAAATTCAACCAGAAGTGAGTAGCTTAGACGTAGCATCTGGATTTTCTTTGTCGGGCTTAAATATTCCAGGAATAAAAGTAAATCGTGCAGAAACGACAGTTGAGCTTGCAAGCGGAGAGAGCTTTATGCTGGCAGGGTTATTAATGCAAGATGAAAATAATACTGTGAACAAATTTCCATTTTTAGGTGATATTCCGGTGCTTGGCGCATTATTTCGTTCAACAGGTTTCGAGCGTAAAGAAACTGAATTAGTGATTATCGCAGAGGCGTATGTTGTAAAGCCTTCCAAAGATAAAAATTACACATTACCTACAGAAAACTACATGCCATACAGTGATTTAGAACGTTTATTTAATGTATCTTGGCAATCAAAAGAAAACATGCCTGCACTACAAATAGATGAAGATCAGCCTCGCCTACTTGGTGACAATGGCTTCTACTATTAAGGAGAGTTTAAATGTCGACTAAATTTTTAATATTAAGTTTATTTATCACTATTTTTGTAACTGCTTGCACTAGTTTTGATACATACACTACAACGCAGCCAGATATATCACAAAAGGCAATTTCACTAGAAATGATTAATAGCCAACTGACTATTCCGCAAGTGAATGTAAATGGCTTATCAGCGTTACAAAGCCAAGCAGTGAGTTACTTTATTTTAGATCAAGGTGATGTTTATAAACAACGTATTTTGGTTAAGGCATCACAAAAAACACTAGAACAACACAGTGACGAACTCAGTGTTTTATTGCAGTCTAATGGGGTTTCACTGGCAAAACTTAACTTTAAAGCCTCTGATAAAATTGCCATTAACGATATTGAAATAATGAGTGAGTACTTTGTGGCGGTCGCACCTACTTGTATTAAAAGTGTAGAAGTTGATTTTGGGTGTGCGACAAGCCGTAACTTAGCGTCTTTAGTTGCGGATCCTGTTCATTTAATTAGGGGGGTAGGACTCTCTGCAGCAGAAGGAAATGTGAGCGTTAATAGTGTTGTCCGTTATCGTAAAGGAAATCAAAAAGAAAAAACAATGTCGTTATCTGATATTGCCAAGGGGTTATAAATGAGCAATCAAACCCTTAATCATGCGATGCCGAAAAACGATATTAATGAAGGTCGTAATTTACTGGCTTTTGTAAGTGATAAAGCCAGTGATTTATTACTTAACAAAGTATTTTCTGAATTTAATGCAGCTCAAAATCCAAAAATATTTAATTCTGGAGTGCAGGGCGCTATTTTATATTTACGGTCCCATGCTTCTCCACGCATTTTAATTGTAGATATTCAGAGTGAAGTTAAGCCTTTAGAAGCTATTACTACATTAGCAACAGTGTGTGAGCCAGGTACAAGAGTAATTGTTATAGGCACGGATAGTAGCCTAGATCTTTACCGTGATTTTAAAGAAATGGGCGTAGATGATTACTTATGTAAACCACTCAATCAAACACAATTGGTGCATGCAATAGGTAGAGCCAGTGGCCAAATTAAATACACAAAAACACGTAGTGCTAAGCAAATTGCCATTACGGGATGTGCTGGGGGTGTTGGTGTATCTACATTGGTTGCTAATTTAGGCCGAGCACTATCAAAGCATGGCGCACAAACGCTTATTACCGATATGGACTGCTACGGTGGTGATGTGGATTTATTGCTTGATTCAACGGCTGGCTTTGGTTTGATGAATTTGCTTAGTGAGCAAAATACAATCGATAAAATTTTTATTGAGCGCGCCTGCCAACCAATTGATGAACGATTGTATTTATTGAAATCTTTTGGGCAAAGAAGTCAGTTTAAAGCTGAAAATTATCAAAAATTACGTTCAGCCTTAATCCAAGAATATAATTATTTGATATGGGACTTACCTAGTAGTTTATTAAGTCAGCAAGGTATATCCGATACGTTAGCAACAGCTGATATTCAGCTTATTCTTTGTGCTCCTACCATGGCCAGTATTCGTCAATGTAAAGCTTTATTATCACAAATAGGCGAACGTCAATATGGTCAGCGTACTTTGTTGGTGTTAAATCATATTCACGCCCCTAAAGATATCATGTTAACTCAAGTGCAAATGGAAACGAGTTTAGGGAAAAAATTTGATTATATTTTACCGCATGCGCCAAAAGTTATGCTTAAATCAGCTGAGTTAGGGCAATCAATATTAAGTCGTAAGCATGCTGTTGGTCGAAGTTTATTGTCGCTCAGTGATGATATTTTAGGTATTACAAAGTCTTCACAAAGTGCATTTCTAGCCAGCTTAAGTCGATTACCTTTTATTGCTAAGAAAAAGACTTCTAATATTCAGAACCGAGGATAAACATGTTTGGTCGTAAAGTATTAGAACAATCAACAATATTAAAAGATATCAGTAATGATGAGAGAGCTAAGCTTGAATTAGATATAGATGATAACTCTTACAACGTCATCAGAGAGCAAATATTTAATAGCATAGATCCGAGTGTTGCAACACAATTAGGTAAAAATGAGCTAGCACAGCACATTCTTGAAGCTGTAACCACAATTGCAAACCAGCAAAGGTTGCCATTAACTTATCAAGCTCAGCAGCATGTAGCCCAGCTATTATTGGCAGATATGTTAGGTTTGGGACCGCTACAAACATTACTTGATGACCCAACAATTAATGATATTTTAATAAATGGTTATAAACAGGTTTATATCGAAAGAGATGGCAAGCTCAGTTTAAGTAGTTTCAAATTTAGAGATGAAAATCACTTATTACATGTAGCAAGAAGAATTGCATCAGCAATAGGCCGACGTATAGACGAAACAACTCCTATGGTTGATGCAAGATTAAGTGATGGTAGCCGAGTTAATATTGTCATTCCACCGCTAAGTCTTTCTGGTACTAGTATTTCGGTCCGAAAATTTTCGAAAGTAAGTTTACAATTAGATCACTTATCTCAGCGTGGCACTATGTCTGATGAAATGGCTACATTTTTAAAGATAGCAAGTCATTGTCGTTTAAATTTATTAGTTTCTGGTGGTACAGGGGCAGGTAAAACAACTTTATTAAATGCATTGTCACATCAAATAGATCAACAAGAAAGAATCGTTACTATAGAGGATGCGGCTGAATTAAGGCTACAACAAGAGCATGTTGTTACGTTAGAAAGTAGGCCAAAAAGTATTGAAGGTAGTAGTGAGGTAACTTTACGCGATTTATTAAAAAATGCTCTGAGAATGCGTCCTGATCGTATTATTGTAGGTGAGGTTCGTGGTGAAGAAGCATTTGAAATGATGCAAGCTATGAATACTGGCCATGATGGTTCTATGTCTACTTTACATGCGAATACTGCTCGTGATGCATTAGTCCGATTAGAGAATATGTTATTGATGGGGCAAGTTAATATGCCGTCATTAGCATTAAAAAGACAAATAAACTCAGCGATAGATATCATAATTCATGTAAGCAGAATGCGTGATGGTAAACGTCGTATTACAAGTATTAGTGAAGTTGTCGGTCTGGAAGGCGAAGTACTTGTAGTACAAGATTTATTTTCGTATCAAACACATTCTGAAAATAATTCAGGGCAGTTTGCAGGTGAATTTATTAATCATAAAGTTCAACCTCATAGCCTTGAAAAAATTAGATACTTTGGTTTAGAACAGTCGGTTTTACAGCTGTTGGAGGCATAATGTTAGCACTGTTTGTATTGTTATTATTGCTATTATGTTTTTTAACCGCAGTCTTAATTAAGTTAGCTAAACAACAGAATAAAATAGATGAAAGGTTAACGCGTTATTTAATTTCTGGAGTTGTAACTGATAATAAAACCGAGAAAATGCAATTGTTTGACTTGAAAAAACATAAGTCAGGTTGGCAATTTTTATTGTATTCCTATCAGCAGAAACTTTTAGCTGTAGCCAGCAAAAAATCTTTAATTAAGTTTTTGGTAGTTGCCTTGGTGTTTTTTTTTCCGCTTTATTATATGACAGAACAGTTAATACTCGTGTGGCAGATATTTGCTGTGATAACGAGTTATATCATAGGAAGTTATTTAGCTCTAAAGCGTTTAATCAAAAATCAGCGAATTGTCTTTGAAGAAAGTTTTCCGCAAGCAATCGCGACAATAAGCCGCGCAGTGAGTGCTGGAGTTGCAGTTCCAGCAGCAATGGCTCATGTAACTGAGGATATTGCAGGACCAGTTGCGCAAGAGTTTCAACGCATCACAGATCAATTAGCTATTGGTATCACGCTTGAAGATGCTTTAGCTGATGCATCGTTACGAGTTGGATTACCTAGTTTTAAATTTTTTACGGTTACTTTATTGTTAAATCAAAACTCAGGTGGTCAATTAACCTTTGTTCTTCATCAATTAATGGCAAACTTACATGAGCGAACAGCGTTACAGAAAAAGTTATTATCTATGACCGCTGAACCGCGTACTTCAGCTAAGATCATAGCTGCATTACCCCCATTATTCTTATTATTATTTTGGTTTCAGGCCCCACATATTTTTGATTATCTTTTATATCAATCAGCGGGACAGTGGGTATCTATCTACGCTGCACTGAGCATAGTCACTGGTTTATTGGTGATCAATAAAATGACCAAAATAACGCATTAACGGAATGTACAAAATGATAAGTAACAATGAGTTAAGTATCTTATGGAGTGATCCATTGTGGTGGTTGAATTTAACATTATTGATTGGTGGTTCAGTGTGTGCATTGTTGTTATCTCGTAAAGGAGAAGAACATCAAACTCAACAGAGAAGGCTTAGTCAATATACTAAAAATAATTTAATTAAAGAAAACGATCAGCATCATGTTTTATTTGAAAAAGCACATAAAAACAATTGGTTAAGTAAAGAGGCTTCTAAACTGAATAATGCTTTACAAGCGGCTGGTTTTTACCATATTCATGCTATTCGTTATTTTTTAATGAGCAAGCTGATAGTTGCTATTTGTGTATTTATAACAACATATTCACTGTTTTTATATCACGACAAACTTGATACAAAAGCAATGTGGTTATGCGGCATATTCGCATTTCTGGCAAATATTATTTTTGAATATTATTTAGTTTATCGCCGTAAAAAACAAAAAATAGCCATTATTAAAGCTTTGCCTGATAGTCTTGAGTTATTGGTTATTTGTCTTGAATCTGGTGCCACATTAGAACGTGGATTAACGATGGTTAGTGAACAGTTAATCGATGTATATCCTGAATTATCTCTTCAATGGAAAATTACTTTAGATACCATAAAAGTAAACCCAGATCGTCAGGTTGCTTTAAATGATTTAGCGCAACGCAACCAAATTTCTGAAATAACCGCATTAGTAACTGTATTGCAGCAAGCCGAGAAGTTTGGTTCTCCACTAGCTAAAAATTTACGTAATTTATCAAGTGAAATGCGGGAATTGAAGAAATTGACTGTAGAAGAACATATCGGAAAACTATCATCAAGGATCACCTTACCGATGTTGATATTAGTGTTTATGCCATTACTGGTGATCATTCTTGCACCACAAATATCTATGCTAGTAGATGCATTAAAAGGGATTCAATAATAATGTTTCAGTTCTCAAAAAAGACATTAAAAGTCATTATATTCTTATCAATAGTTATAAATTCTGGTTGCCAATCACCACCAGATAAAATAAAGCATGAATTATCTGATACTACATTAGCTGATATTGCGTTACAAAGTGGCGATATGCGCAGTGCGATTAGCATATATCAAAAGTTACTAACGGAAGATTCAAAAGAAAAACTATTAAAGCCAACAGAAAAAGTTACTTTATTGGTTTCAATATCAAAAGCCTACCGTGCACTAATGCAATCTGAATTGGCAATTCATTACCTTTTGCAAGCAAAATCTATAGATCCGAAGCACTTAGCTACGAATCGATCTTTAGGTTTAAATTATTTAGATCAGCAACAATATAAAGCTGCAATAGAAGCGTTTAGTCATGCACTTCAATCGTCATCTTTAGATACTATTAGTTTAAATGGCATTGGTGTAGCGAATAGTTGGTTACAGCAATATGAAAGTGCACATAAATATTTAATGCAGGCTCAGGCATTGAAGCCTGGGAATATCGAATATAAAAACAATTTGGCACTTAATCATATTTTGCAAAAGCATTACAAACAAGCGATTAAATTATTATTACCTATATATCAGCAGCAAGCTAGTACGGCTAAAATTCGCAATAATTTAGCCATGGCACTGACATTAAATGGTAATCAAAAATACGCTCGTAAAATCTTAGCTACAGATTTTAATAAACAGCAGATTGAACAGAACATTCAGTACTTTCACTTTAGTCAAAATAATCAATCTCAATCAGTAATACAAGGTAATGATTGATGATTACAAATAAGCAACAAGGCAGTATCGTTATTGAAACAGCTATCATATTACCTTTATTTTTATTTATCGTATTTAGTGGAATTGAATTAGCTAGAGGGTTAATTATACGAGCTAGTTTAAATCATGTACTAGCAGAAGCAGCCAGAGAA
Organism: Pseudoalteromonas sp. NBT06-2; assembly: GCF_002276045.1. GTDB lineage: Bacteria > Pseudomonadota > Gammaproteobacteria > Enterobacterales > Alteromonadaceae > Pseudoalteromonas. Next base: position 12,667 of record NZ_NQMR01000138.1, read on the forward strand.
ATAAAATTATCACCAATTAAATCTGGAGGATATCAAGCAAAAATTAAAGCAGTAATGAATCGAAATAATGCATCATTATTAGACGCAAACTTGGTGAAAGTAGTAAAAGAAGATTTTTTTGATAGTCCTACAGAGCTAGCAATGCAAAGTGGTTATGCTGATCGTTCAGGCTTAGTTGCTCCTATGGCCTTATATCGTGTTGAGTATGATTTTTCGACATTAAGCCCATGGCTTAAAACATTAAATTTTGATACTGAAATATTGGTGAAATATGAAGTTTAATCAAAAGTCACAGATAAAATATCAAAAAGGTATTGTTGCGATTGAATTTATTTTTGTATTGCCAATAGTTATTTTGGTGATCTTATTGAGTTTTGATTTAAGCCGCTACTTTCAGCAGCAAGGTCAGCTTGATCGCTTGAGTTATAGCTTAGCGACTATGATAAGTCATAGACAACAGTATTACCTAGATATGAATACGCAAAAAATAAAGCAGTTAGATCAGCAACAAGTTACAGAGCTTGCTCGAATCGCACGTAACCAGCTAAATGATGAGAACATTGCCATTAATGTTCACTCCCTTGTGCGTAATGTAGAACCTGCATTACAAAGCAGTTTCAGTGATGGTAGCGCACAGTGTCAATGGCAATCTTCCTCTACTATAAATCAAAATTTGCCAACAATCACTTCAGCTAACTTATTTAAGGAGCCAACAATTTTTGTCGTTGAATTATGCCAGCCATTAATAGGGTTTAGTCTGTTTTCTCAATTTAGCGGGGCTGGTGACTTTACCAAGTTATATACGCGCTCACTTACGGTACAGAGGTAAGTTATGCGAGTTAATAGCACTGTGGGTATATCACTTAAAAGCCAACAAGGTATGAGTTTAATAGCATCATTAATTGTGATCCCTGTCTTACTATTAATAGGTGGTATAGCCGTTACTTTATCTAATACTTTAGGAGCACAAACACACTTAGGGGATGCCAGTGAAGCTGCTGCCATGTATATATCAAAACGTAATTTAGATAATGAGTCTGAAAACTTAAGTGCTGCGACTGCTTTTATCAATCAATATAGTGGTCTGTCTGATGTAACCGATATTAGTATTTCGAAAGAAGTAAATGGCTATCGTGTAAAAGCGAGACTTGATACGCCTCATATATTAGTACCAACGGATAATAGCAATGTAATAAAAGTAGCTAATCAAGGCGCAGCAGCCACCGCAAGTTCACAAAAATTTGATATAGCATTAGTGATTGATTTATCAGGTTCACAAAAAGGTTCAATAGGTGATTTAAAAACCATATTATCTGATGTTATCGATACATTGGAGCAACGCTTTGGTATAGGTAATGTCAGGTTATCCTTAGTGCCCTTTAGTAATTATGTTTCTATCGAAAATGCTGATTGGTTACCTGAGTCACATAACCGATTACAGTGCATTGATGCTATCTCTTTTAGGCAGGGTCAATATGACATTAATACTGGTAGTTACAGTTACATTCGCAGTGATGAAGACACCGTTGATGATGTATTTACACATTATCAAGACTTACTCTATATCAGTACCACACCGCGACCTTATGATACAAAATGGCTAGAAGAGGGCTGTCCTGATATTGCGTCACTTCCTCTTACAGAAGACTTTTCAAAAGTGATACAGCGAATCAATGAACATGAAGAACCTTCTAATTCAGGGATCACCATTTATTATCACAGCATTATTATGGGGGCCCGTATGTTATCTCATCAATGGGCTGGCGAATGGAATAGTGAAACTGAATTTCGTGAAGATGCCCATAAAGCAATTTTAATTTTTGGCGATGGTAAAGATGGTGGGGTTTATGTATATGAATTTAAAAACATGATAGATCAAGGGATATGCGACAACATCAGAGATGAAGGTATTGAAATATATGGCATTGAATATGGCGAGTTCGCTAGTGGTTCAAATATTCAACGTTGTATTGGCGCAGATAAAATGTCTCCTTTAAGTGAATTTAGTGAACTACTTGACTTGATGTTATCTCAAGCTGGCATAGATGAAAATAATCAAAAATTACACCTCATACGTTAAGGTACAACTCATGAAAAAAAATATTTGGCTAATCATAATACTGTTAATAACCAGCGCTTATGCAAATGCGTTACAGCGTGGTGATACGCTTTCTCCACAATTGAGTAAAAAGCTGAATTTAGACCCGAATAAAATAACACTGGTTGATTTCTTTGCTTCCTGGTGTGTGTCATGTCGAATTGAATTACCTGAAGTTGATGCGTTATCTCAACAACTGGCCAGTCAGCCAATAGGTGATAAAGTGGATTTTATCGGTGTTCAAGTTGATGAAGAAGCTGATGTTGCAGCTGCTTTTTTAAAAGAAATTAATTTAAGTTTTAATGTTGTAGATGATCAAAGTCAACAGGTAATAGGGGAATTTGAACCTATTGGTATGCCTGCTTTGTATTATATAAAAAACAATAAAGTGTTAGGAATTCGTTTTGGCGCTATTCCACATATAGGTCAAGTTATTCGAAATGACTTAAAGCAATTAGGATTAAAATAATCATGAAGCAAACTTACTTAATAAGTGCGGTTTCCTTTTGTACTACGATTTTCTGTATAAGTAACAGTACATTAGTGGTAGCTGGTCAAAAAGATACAAATACAGTGCAAACTAATAAAATTACAACAAGTAAAAAAGTGGTTAAGCGATATATTACTAAAGGGCGTAATAAAGCTCAGTTAATGGAAGAAAAAAAACCAGTAAACCGCATTGTAAAAAAAGTGGTTAAAAATAAAAGTGAAACACCTTCAGCTCTGCCTGAACCTTCAATTTTTACACCTTTAATTACACCTGAACTAACAGGTGATCTTATTTCTGTTAGCGATCTAAATGCAGAGACTCCTGAGAGTGTCAGTCCATTAGGGCAATGGTTTAATCAAGGATTTGGTTGGGTTGATTCTTTATTGGGAAATAAATCAGTAAAACCGTGGCAAAAATCAACTTTAGCAGAACCAGCGATGGCTGCGGGTGGCATTGCTCCTGTATTAGGTAAATTTGCTAATAAAGTATTTATTTCAAAAGAAGCCACTTTAGGTGGTAATGGTGTCGCTGGCGGCGGGTGTGGTTGTAAGTAATGAGTTTAGTAATGAAGAAAAATATTAATTTAGGTATTGTAGGTTGCTCAGTATTAGCGTCTGGTTTGGCTCAAAGTGAGCAGGTTTTATCACTGCATTACATGGATTATAAAGAAGATGATCAACGTATTAATGTGGGTGATACATCACTTGGTTTAAAGTTAGATTTAGGTGTAGATTACAGTCTAGATTTATCATTGGGCTATGATAGTGTTACAGGAGCCTCTCCAGCCTGGCAAATAGATCCTGGTGCAAATTCTCCAGGGCTTGAAGCTGGCCAAGCTTTAACAAATCAAACCTTATTGGGTTATAGCTACGATGTTAGTCGATATCATATTCGACGTGTAGATCTGATTGATAGCAGAAAATCATTAACTGGTGCACTCACAGTAAGAGATAGATATCGCAATGAATGGACATATGGTTTGTCACATTCAAAAGAAAACGATTATGAAAGTAATAGTGTTTCAGCCTCATATTTATTATATCTTGATAAATTTAAAAACCGTTCACTAAATATAGGTTTGGCATATTTAGATGATAAAACATTAGTATTTGGCAGTGGCTATCAAACGCGAACTGAAGAATCAGTTAATAGCTTTAACTTCGAAGCTGGATTTACTCAAGTTATTTCACCAAAATCTACATTCGATATTAAATTATTTGCTAATAGAGATAGTGGATATTTAAGTAATCATTACCTAACTGTTTTACGCCAAATTGATGTGGATAATAGTAACTCAATAGAAGATGATGAATACTTTCTAGCAGCAGACAGCCGTCCAGATGTACGCAGTGGTGCAGGTACAAAAATGAGCCTAGCCTATCAGCCTTGGCATTGGTTTACTGGGCAAGCCAGTTACAGATATTATTCAGATGATTGGGAGATTACTTCTCATACGTTTGCCAGTTCACTTAACTTTGAAGTAACCAAAGGGTTATTTATTAAACCTGAGTTTACGTATTACCAACAAAGTGCTGCAACATTTTATTTAAATCCAAATGATAATAAAACAGATAAACCAGTTGTGAGCTTTGCCGCTACAGGCTTTGCCAGTAATGATGTTAGGTTGGGTGATTTTAATGCGACAACGCTAGCTTTAACTCTTAATTATAAATTAACGAAACATTGGCAAATAGATTTATCTGCAAATAGATATGAACAAAGTAATGAATTTGCTGCAACTTGGGCAGTATTAGGCATTAATTATCACTTCTAACTTTTGTAAAAATCGCTCACAGTTAAATTTTGAATTTAAAGCAATGACTGTTAGTTGCCAGTTATTGCTAGTGGGCGATGAAAAAAAACTTCTGGTAGCTGCTGAAAAAGTAAAACAGCAAACTCTGGCGCTTGAAAAAAAATATAACTTTTATGCGGCTGACTCTTGGCTAAATAGTCATATTAATAACCGAGATTTATCTCAAGTATTAATTGACGTCCAAACAGCTCAAATATTGGAGCAGGTAAGAGCGTTATCACAAACTACCAAAGGTATTTTTGATATAACAGTTGGCACACTTAAGCAGGCTGCAAAAATTAATAAAACGCTTGATTTAAAACAATTATATGCGCAAAACCATAATGCAATTGGGCTTGAAGCTTGGTCTTTATCGCAAAGGGTTTTAACTTTTAGCCACCCTAATACCCAGTTTGATTTAGGTGGGGTGGTGAAAGAGTATGCAGTTGATCAAGCTATGTTGTTATGCCGTCGCATAGGCGTTAAAGCGGGATTAATTAACTTTGGCGGAGATATTATTACTTGGGGTAATAAAGCCGATGGCAGCAATTTTAGAATCGCACTAAAAAACCCAGTTGATGCTACAAAAATATGTGCCAGTCTCGCTTTAAATAATCAAGCATTAGCCACATCAGGCCATTATGAACGTCAATTTTTGTGTGGTTCATATATCGGCTCCCATATTATTTCGCCAGTAACAACCCCCGATGTGTTATCTGTTTCTGTGATCAGTAATAGCGTATTAAAGAGTGGTATTTACAGTACCGCATTGTCCGTAGCACCACAGCTAATACACATCAGTCAGAATCAAGTTACCGCACTATTTATTGATAGAGCGCTAAATATACACAGAGATACTCAAATATTGGCGTCAGCACTTTAAAAAACACTTTTAGGATTTAAAAATGAACACACATTCAAACACATTAGGAATAGCCATATTTTTAATTGCTGGAAATGCAATAGCGGCTCCTGTGAATCAACAAAATACCTTTTCCCCTCAATTTTCTGTATTTGCAGGTATTACAAATGGCGGGGATGCAATTGGCTTTGGCGGCCAATCTCAAGTACAGTCGGATCAAGAGGGTCAAAATAATACTACAAACTATGATGAAACGTTAAAGGCGGGTGGATTTGCCGTTATTGGTTCAGGTGTTAATTTTAAAATGTCACATCAATTTAATATTCAGCTAAATGCCAGTTATCATTGGGATCAAGTACAAAATCCAGATGCTAAATTTACCCGCTTTGCGTTTGAAGTATTGCCTTATTATCAGCTAAATCAGCAAATTAAATTAGGCTTAGGCCTCACTCAGCACTTTAATGTGAAAAGTAGTGGTAATATTACGCCTAAAACACCAGATACATCATCTGTATTGACCGCTGATTTTAATAACCCGTTAGGTTTTGCTGCATCTTTTAATTATCAGTTTGAAAATTTTCCAGGTTTAATTGAACTTAGAGCTGTTAAAATAGATTATGACATTGATATGTTAGATCAAACAGGTAAATCAAAAGCGCAATTTACAGTAAAAGGTGACCATTTGGGTTTGTATTATCATTGGTTATTTTAATATTTAATCTAGTGTGAAGTTAAAAAAACCGTTCAAATGAACGGTTTTTTAGCTTTATTTCTTGAATAGTCTGCTAAAAAATATCTTTTAAGTAGCAATTATATCCAATGATTGCGAAATGGTTTTACTTTTTACAAATAAATGATTGATTTGTACTAGGATGTTTTAATGCATTATCTGGTTTCCAACCAGAACTATCCCTCAGCGAATATCCATAACTCCAGTAATCAGTTTCTTTTAGCCAATAATTCGTACCGCTTTGTAGTGATAAAGCAGCAGCCATAAGGTTAAAATCAACAGTTGCATCTTTAGAAATTAGCTCAGAACCTTCTGCTGTACAGTGGCTAGTTGCCGAGTCATGGTTTTTTTGCTCAGTAACTAATGAATAACAAACTTGATTATAAAAATACCCAGTACAATTGATTAATGATGTATAGGCCTGCTCTGATTGTAAAATTTTACCAGCCGGTAAATATTCTAATGGTTTAGCTGTTACACGTACTTGTACATCACCAGTTGCTAAATTTAAGTCAGCCAAGTTTTGTGGATTTGCTGTAGCATCTTTCCAGTTAGTACCAGCATTAATACTGTATTCGTAATCCGAATAGCTCGTAAAGCCTGTTACGTTATTCCAAGCAAAACTATTATTATCAGCCGTATCTACAACAACACCATTAGTTGGTGCATCAGGAGTTGCTTTTGTTGGTTCACTTACCATCATATATAAATACTTATATTGTGGTGCGCCATTGTAGTTTTTTCTAGCACAATAAGTACTGTCTCCATCAAGCTCTAAACAAACGTTTTTATCTGAATTAATATCACGACTTAAATAGTTATTTATATCATTATTGTCAGAACTGTCGATATTCCAGTATTGAAAATAAGTTTTATCAAGTGGATAAAAATATAACTGGGTCAATTGGGCTAAAGTAGGTAATTGCCAATTAGTTTTACCACATAGTGGCGATACCGCAGTATTTAATAACTTTGGAATGTTATCGGTTTCTTCACCGCCATCATCAGCAACTCCGGTAAGTTTTGCCACCGTATTGTAACGTATGTTCACATCGTCGTTTTTAGGTAGTTGCCAAATTAACCCTGAGCTATCTTTTACACAAAATGCAGTATCCCAATCACTGGTTTCATTACCATCTGCATCTAATAGCAGCTGCTTTTTCTGATTGAATAAGCGGGCAATTGTAATATAATTATCTTCGCCGATATCAGCGGTAGAGCGTTTAGAATATGAGCTCTTTAGGCTGTTATATTGGTAAGTATAGTGTTTACTGTTTGACGCTACTTGATCACTCCAGTAATAATAATTATCTATAATATTCCCCTGATGGTTTGGGAATACACTAGGGTCTATAGACAGTTCTCCTTGGCTATTATTTGTGGTTGCAAGTGATTCTAATAAATTGATTGTCGGTGTATTCCAGTCTTTTAAACCACATATTAAATCACTGTTATATTGTGCTAATAAACCATCTGACTCGGTCAGGTTTTTATTACTACCGCCTGCATAAGCAACGTTATCAATACTATCAATAGTGCCTTTATTTAATAATGCCCACACTCTTTTCCTATCTTGATATCTTAAATCTATGACACAGCGCCATCCTTGATTAAAGCTTGCATTGGCCTCAATGTAATGACCTGCTATATCTAACTTCGCAAAATGAGTTCCAATTTTAGCGTTATCAAGGCTTATTTTATAACCCGACTGATATGCATCTTCAAAAGCTTGCTTGGCTGCTTGATAATCAGCTGATAACTGGTTCAAAGTAAAAGGCGTTTGCGCTGATATTAAGTTATCATGTATCAGTGTAAGCTCAGCAAGTGCATCAGCATGAAAACCAGCTGGGAGCATATCTAACAAACTTTGATAAGCGTTTAGCTTATCAGTAGCTAATAAATATTTTTCCATTAATTGGTGCCATTCATCTAATAATAACTTAGCTTGTTGATGCTGTTCACTGCCAACTTGAGCTGATGTTAACGCTGTTAATAAAGCTGGGTAGCTAGTAGCAAAATTCGTTAAGCTAGTTGTTAATTGATTAAGTTCACTTTGTGCCGTTATAATTGAGTTTATATTTAATAAAATCGAAGTAATGTTAGTTAACTGAACTTGTAAATCAGTTAAATTTGAAATTCTATGGTTTTGAATTTCAATAGCGATTGTGGTGTCAGTTATTGAATTTGTTGCAATCTGCTTTTGGTTCTCGTTTGCCAACGGATCTGATTTGATTAACTTTGCAAGAAATAGTGCATGTTTAAGAGATTCATCGTTTACTGCTTTTTGTGGATTAATAACGTCAATGCCAGTTTTTAAACTGGTTTGGCTTGTCGTAATATCATTATTGATTAATAGATATTCACTAATACTGGTTGCATTTTGATAACTAGTGATTAGAGTATCAGCTGGTGTTTTTGCTAAGTTGTAACCAGACTCACCATCAGAGTTTTGAGTTTGTATTGCACTAACCAGTGAAGTTATGGTACTTAAAGCAGCTGTTGCGCCAGGGTATTGCCATTTCAACAGCATAACGCCACTGTAATAACTATGAACTGTAGGTAATTTTTCACCCTCTTGAACAAACACCACTTCACTACTATTGTTTTTAGTTATAAATTTATTATAAGAGTAACTAAAATCAGCAAGCTCTGATTTAACTTCAGATTTTGATAAAGTAACTAATTCATCTAAGTCAATTAGTTTCCAATCTGTGATAGTACACGATTTTTTAATTAATTGATTTGTGATTTCTTCATCAATATTCGAGCTTGAAACACTGCTAATTGAAACCCAGAATGTCGGTAAAATGGCATTATGATCGATTAAACAGCTTGTTTCTGTCTTATCCCAATCTCCAGATAATTTTAATGATTCAATATCTCCATTTTGGTCTCTCCAAGTATACGGATAGATTTCAAATTGATAACTAGAGTCAGAATTACTTGATGCCCATAAAATGTCGCCGGCAGCATTAGATTTGCCATTGGCTTTTTCTTTGACTCTAATCCCTACATCTTCTTTATTATATGCTAAGTGGCCTATATGTTGCGGATTACTTACAGCTTGTTGCCATGTAACTCCTTTATCATTGGTATACTCATAAAATTTCGGTTCAGAATAATCAGAAACTATATCCCAGGAAAGACCGTTGTTATCCTTTAGCTCTAAAGAGCTAGGTGCACTTGGTCCGGCAGTTAAACCTTTAGTATATGCAACATTATTAGTTAGTATTTCCCCTGCATTATTATTACCAGGAGTTAAATTTTCAGTTACCCGTACTTGTATTTGGCCAATTACGTAGTCAGCATCGGTTAAAGTAATTGGATTTGCACTGACTTGTTGCCAGTTAGTACCTGAGTTAATTGAGTATTGATACAAGTTCAATTCGGAATATTTAGGATTTAAAGTAAAAGTAAAGGTGTTTAAATTATCATCCACAACACCGTTGGTAGGTGCACT
>NZ_NQMR01000139.1 GCF_002276045.1 Pseudoalteromonas sp. NBT06-2
ATCTTGAAGTGGCTTGGGTATACGAGGTCCGTACGTATGGTTCTGTGAGAGGCATGAGCCTCACTTTACTTGATATCACAAATTTCTACTGAGTGCTTATTCTTGCTTACTTCAAATATGCCGTAAACATACTTTTAAACTTAGCGATCTTTGGCCCGATTAGCATGCTGCAATAAGGCTGTTCTTGGTTCGCAGCGTAATAGTCTTGATGATAGGTTTCCGCTGAATAAAACGTCGGTGCAGGACTGAGTTCAGTGACTATCGCATCACTATGATTTTCTTGATACCTAACAATCGCTTGCTCTGTTAAGTATTTCTGTTCCATATCATGATAAAAAACCACACTGCGATATTGAGTGCCGGTGTCATTACCTTGGCGATTTAATTGGGTTGGGTCGTGTAAAGTAAATAACATATCTAATAAAGTATTAAATGAGACTTGGCGCTCATCAAATTTAATTTCAACGACTTCTGCATGACCTGTTAAACCCGTACATATTTGTTGATAGGTCGGATTATCAATTGTGCCGCCAGCATAACCAGAGCGCACAGACTCTACGCCAGCAACATTTCTAAAAGCGGTATCGATACACCAGAAGCAGCCGGCACCAAAAGTGGCTGTTTGTAGATTATTATCCATAAATTTAAGTTCACATTTTATATCTGTAACAGCAGTATAACTAAAAATAGGGCAGGATCTAGGTGCTAGATGAATGTCTAGAACCTAGATTTATTTTAGTTTAATTTTTTGTGAGAATTCCTGCTGCTGTTGTTTTAACTTATTTTGTAAAAATTCAGGTGATTGCGTGTTACGGGCAAGTGCATAATATGCACTTGGCACAATAAATAACGTTAACAGTGTTGCTACAATTACACCGTAAAAGATCACGATACCAATTACCATGCGGCTTTAAAAACCAGGACCTGAGGCCATAACAAGTGGTATTGAACTCATAACAGTTGTTAATGATGTCATTATGATAGGGCGTAACCTTTGTGTTGAGGCTTTAATAAGTGCAGCTTTAAACTCAATGCCTTTATCTCTTAATTGATTAGCAAATTCGACAATTAAAATACCATTTTTAGCACTTAAGCCTATCAGCATGATAATGCTTATTTGATTATAAATATTTAAGCTTGATGCGCTGAAATATAATCCAGCTAAAGCGTTAATTAAACCTAGCGGCACGGTAAGCATAATAATTAGCGGATGCACAAAGCTTTCAAATTGCGCCGCTAATACTAAAAAAGTAACGGCTAAAGCCAATACGAAAATATAAGTCATAGCGGATACACCTTCGTAAAACATTTGAGACTCACCTTTATAGTCGATAGCGCCACCTAAAGTATTTTCTTCCATAGCGACTTTATTTAAAAAGTCTAAAGTTGACTCTAACGCATAACCAGGCGCTAAATTAGCGGTTAAGGTAATTGCACGCATTCTGTTATAATGATTTAAGCGATCAGCTGTGGCTTGTTCTGATAATGTGATAACACTATCTAATGGCACTAACTCTCCCGATAAAGATTTTAAATAAATGTAGAAATGTTTTTAGGTTCAACAAAATATTTTTTAGTGCCTTTAATAATGACATCATATTCTTCGCCTCTATCAATAAAGGTCGTTACACGACGTTGACCTAGCATAGATTCTCTGGTGAATATTTTCAAGCATGACTATGGCGTCATCAACCACTAAACCTATGGCTAATACTAAAGCTAATAAGGTGGGTGGCTTTGATTAGTAAAACGAGCTGTAATTAATACATTTAGGGTTGTTGGATTGACACGAGAACCAATATGAGTGATTTCACCGTTAAAAAATTTATTGGGATAAGCAGGGCTTTTTGCTCTTCTAATAAGGACTTTGCTGTTGATTGTGTTTTAGCTAATCTGTCTAGTTGGCGTTTATCTTCTTTTTAATTAACGGTTAGCTCTAATACTTGCGCTTTTTTTGTGCATTATTTAGTTGTACTAAAAGCTGTCCAGCTTTGACAATATCACCATCATGAAAGTGAACCGATTTAATGTAATCTTTTTGAGCACTATTAATAAAAATAGCTTGATTAGCTTGTTTACGCAACATATTGATGATTCATTAATAAAATAACATTAACTATATTGTATAAAAAATTGACATTAATGCGTCTGTTAAGCATCTTATTATTTTGTTAATTAAACGAAAAATGTATAAGCTTTTAAATTTTAGATTTTTAAAGAGTGGAAATAATGGTTAAAAAATCAAGTTGTATGTACTGTAAAAGAGTACGCTATATGTTAATTTGGGCATGCTTAATGGCTGTATTATATTTTGGTTATTTTCAGTAACAGGCAGAAATTACTTTTTCATTTGATGAAGAATGACTTGCGTTGCTATAATAAAAATGAGCGCTGTAAAAGTAATAAGATAAATTTATATCGTAGGAATGAATAAAATGAGTGAAAGTGAAAGAGCCTATATAACAAGTGGGCGTAATACAATTATTCATAAAGAAAAAAAACTAGATTTGATTGTTGTTAACGGCGAAAACCACCCAAAAATTAAAGTAACTCAAAATGGTTTAGAACCTTTTAAAGAAAAACTACCTAAAAATAGAAGAGAAGCAAAAGAGCGCTATTTAGAAATTGTTTATGTTGCAACTCAGGATGTTTTTAGTGAAGTTAAGCAATTAATATTTATACAATCTCTCGATGGCAGAGAGTATAAAATTGATTACAGTAAAATAGGCACAAAGTTATTCGTTAGGATCCATCAAGAGAGCTATATGTAAAACCTGCATTCCAGTGTCAAAAATTTCTGGCGAATATCTTGCATGTTGAGTTTTAGAGATAATGACAAATTAGGGTTTGGCATGAAAAAAAAAGCTTTAATAGCTTTATTGGCTGTAAATATTACTGCATGTGGTGGTGGAAGTTCAAATTCAGAAACTAAAAAAGAAGTGCTTGCCAGTGTTAATGCAGGTTCAGATCAAATTGTAGATGAAAAAACAACAATAAGATTATCTGCGATAGCAGCACCAGCGGAAGGAGCTTTTTCTTGGACGCAAACAAGTGGTCCTATTCTAGCCGGCTTTCCTGCCGAGGGCGCAGAACAAAGCATTGCAGCACCTGAAGTAAAACAAAACACACAACTTGTTTTTCAAGTTAAGTACGCAGCACTTAATAATACATCAGCAACTGATGAGGTTGTTGTTATTGTCAGCTCTGTCAATCAATTACCAACAGTCTCAATCGAACAAACAGCACCAACGCAACTCCCCTCTAAATATGCAGATACTATCACTTTAAGTAGTGAAAAATCATTTGATCCTGACTCAAATGGTGCTTTAATGACTTATCAATGGCAGCAGACAAAGGGGGAACCAGTAAATTTAACAAGTGTAAATCAAGTGACTTTAAGCTTCTCTCACCCTTTATTAGATGTTGACAATGCAACGCAATTTAGCCTTACTATTACAGATGATGAAAATGGCAGTCAAACAAATTTTTTTGACCTATTACTGCATAAAACAGAGCAAGTAATTGATGTAGATACAGGTACTACACAATCGGTAAATGAGTTTGAAACAGTCTCTTTAGATGCCAGTAAAAGTAGCGCATTAACACCAAGCTTCAGCTGTTTATGGACTCAGGTATCTGGAACCAGCGTTAACTTGATTCAAGCGAATCAATGTATTAGTCACTTTTTAGTGCCTGATGTTGATGCCGCAGAACAGTTATTATTTGCTGTTACAGTGACGGATGAAAAAAATAGAATTGCGGTAGGAAATGCAAGAGTAAATGTTAAAACATTTGCTTTAGGTATAAGTAATGATTCAGGCATGACAGAGTGCTTTGATGAACTTCAAAAAATAGCGTGTAATAATACTGAATTTCCTGGGCAGGATGCTGATTTAGGTCGTGACTCTGTAGCGCAACATTTAGATAAAATAGGTATCGGCAACTCTGGTTTTGATTTTACTAAACTAAATGAATTTGCAGATGAATTACCAGATAACGCCACAGACTTTTCGTGTGTCAGAGATAATATCACTGGGCTGATTTGGGAAGTAAAACAACAAAATACTGGTACGATACCCAATACCGAACTACGTGAAGGGCAAAACCATTATACCTGGTTCTATTCTGGTGATGGTAATGGGGGGGTTGAAGGCATTAAAGGTGCAGCAAACTCTTCTTGCCCAAGTAATGTGGATTGTGGCTTAGAAACTTTTGTGAGCGAAGTTAATGCAACTAACTATTGTGGAGGCAATAACTGGAGAGTACCAAGTTATAATGAGTTAATGGGATTAATGGATTTAAGTCAACAAGGACAAACTCACTTACTCAACACTGAGATATTTCCAAATATTCCACAGCAATCGGCGCTCAACCACTTACGTTATTGGACCCTTGAAACAAGCGCTGATGGCCAAAGCTTAAGTTTTGCTTGGATTTTAGATATGCAAACAGGCAATGATTTAGCCTATCCAAAATCAAATACAGGTTATTTACGTTTAGTGAGAACACCATAGCTTTAATACATAGTTTATTGAGAGAGCACAAATATGACATTAATTAAATTATTGGGTGTTTTAAGCATTATATTCAGTCAAGTTAGCTTAGCGCAAACTTGTTATGATTCAGACTTAACAGCAACAACGCCAACAGATCGTTTTGTGCAAAATGATAACGGCACGGTAGAAGATAGTTTAACTGGATTGATGTGGATGCGCTGTAGTATAGGCCAAACATATAACAGTGAAACTACAAGTTGTGATAATGACGCAAAACAAATGACTTGGCAGCAAGCATTACAAACAGCTCAGTCAACTGATTTTGCAGAGTTTAGCGACTGGCATGTACCTGACTTTAAACAATTAGCGGGTATTGTTGAAAGGCAGTGTGTTGATCCGGCTGTGAATAAAGTGCTATTCCCAAATACATCACCTGAAAATTATTGGACTAATACCACAAGTATTAATGTGGGTGATCATGCCTGGGCCTATGCTTTTTATAGCGGTAAAAACAATCTAAAAAGCAAAAATGCAGATATTTATGTCAGATTAGTTCGATATGCTAAATAATTAAATATATAACAATTTATAATACGGAGTTTATGTCACATTTTTTATTTATCGAGTCATTGGGTATCGTTGACTTTTTTTGTTAAAGTACGTCCACTAGTATTTTTATGAGCAAAATAATGGTTAACAAGTTATGCATTGGCTTATTTATAGTTTTATTTGGCTTTTATTTCTTAAGCTTTAACGCAGTTGCTGACGAGGAATGTAATGTTGAATTAGAGCATGGTCTTATTATTACAGAAAAAGTGATTCGAATTGTTGATAAAACTCAAACAAGAGTACAAATAAATTTAGGTGAAAATCAGAAAGATACGCAAATATTTATTAAAGGCTTATTAATTGAATTAACTGAAGAAGAAACTTTAGTTTTAAATGAGTTTGAGCAAGGATTACGTAATACTGTACCTGAGCTAGTAAATTTAGCAACAGATGGGGTGAATTTAGGTTTATCAGCAATAGAGCAAGTGGTAAAAGGGTTTTCAGATAAAGAACCTCAAGTACTTAAAAATCAATTAGAGTACGTTGAAAAAACCCTAATGAGTAAATTTAAAAGGGGTGATGACTTTTACTACATTGCGCCGCAATCATTATCTCGCTTAGATGACTTTTTTAAAAATGAAATCAGTGAAAAAATTCATGCTGCTGTTCATGGTTCCTTAGGTGCCATATTAGTTGCTTTGGGTGATGCATTTGAATCAGATGAAGGTAACTTAGAAGAACGAATATCAGATATGGGTATGAGAATGGATATCATATCAAAAGAAATTGATAAATCATTACATAAAAAAGCAGTAATACTAGAGGCTAAAGCTGCTGAATATTGTAGTTGCTTACAAAAGCTTGATGAAACAGAAACTCACTTACAAAAAATAATACCATCTTTACTGCAATTCGATTTAGTAAAAATAAAACCTAAATATGAACTTTAATCATGCTATTTAACTGAGTAAATAAAATCAGAACTAAAGTGATAATGTTCTTTAGTTCTGATAAATACCTAAGATATCTCAAAATACACGATTTCAGCGAGAATTAAGCAGGGTTTAGGGAAGGTATTAATTGAAGATAATGGTGTTCTCTTATCAAAATTAATAACGCCACATAAGCTCTGTTTAAACTCGCCGAGACGGCGCTTCAGAGCATATCCACTTATCTACTTCATCGTTACCTTGGTTCCAATGTCTACCATCAACACGCCTTGAATAGGACTCGCTCAGATAGCTCTGAAACATGTATTTTTAAGTAACATGGGTATAAAACCTCCTATAACTCAAATTTAGTCACTTCTTTTTCTAAACTAGTCGTCAATAATTTAATCTCATCGGTTGATGTATGTGCCTGATTAGAAACTTCAGCCGTATTATTGGCCGTATCGGAAATATTCACAATTCGCTTAGCTGTATCTTCACCTGCCTCAAATTGCTCTTTAGCAGCAATAGAAATTTGATGGCTCATTTGAGATATTTCAGATAATGAATTGGCAATTTTTTGTAACTCTTGAGATATTTTTTGAGATTTTTCAACCGTTTCTTCACTTGTAGATATACTCTGTATTACCGATGATTTTGCATCTTTAGTTGCACTTTGTAGACGCGAAATCATGGTGTGAATCTCTTCAGTACTACTTTGTGTTCTTTGTGCTAATTGTCTGACTTCATCGGCTACAACAGCGAAACCGCGACCTTGATTTCCGGCTCTGGCTGCTTCAATTGCAGCATTCAATGCTAGTAAGTTAGTTTGTTCAGCAATGCCTTGAATAACAGTTAAGACATTCGCAATGTTATTAACTTCCTCATCTAGTATTTGGATATTAGCACCGGCACTTTCAATTTGAGCCTCAAGTAAAGTAATCGTTTTTGAAGCTTCTTTAGTGAGAATATGCGCATTTTGGCCCTGTATCTCTGCTGCTTTTACAGATTCAGCTGTTTGTTTAGCATGGCTTGATACCGCTTCAGCAGATGCAGTTAATTCAGTTATTGCAGATGCCACCATTTGTGTTTCATTACTGAGTGTTTCAGTTAGATTATCAAGTTCAACAGATCGTTTTTCAGAATCAAGCGTTTGTACTTTTAATGTATCTGACACATTTTTAATGCCTTGAATAACTTCTTTTAATCCGATTTGCATATAGGTTATCGCTCCGACAACGCTGTCATTTTTAGCGTTATCGAAAGTATTATTTTGCTGTAAATTACCTTTAGATACTTTGCGGACTATCCTTAAAACTTGGTTGATTTCAGCACCGAGTGCGCTATTTAGTTTTAAACCAAAATGACCTAAAGCAAAAGCAAAAGCAATGGCAATGATAATAGACAAACTTAATAGCCACTTTGCAGTTGACCAATATCTTTCATCTACTTCTTTATAGCTTATGCCTGTTCCAATATACCAGCCCCAATCATCTGTTTTTTGTACCACAGAGGTGACATCTACAACTTCTTCTTTATCATTTTTAGTCCAGTGATAAGTAATAATATCATTGGTTTTATTACCGACTAAACGTTCAACTAGTTGACCTACACTACCTCCATCTGAATCTTTAAATTCATTAAAGCTGGTACCGTGAAATTGAGGGTCGTGAGGAGCCGCAATAAAATTAAGTTTATCATCTACCACATAGACATATTCGGAGTCATGATATTTATTCTCTCTAAGGATCTGACTAGCGTATTGCTTTGCTTGTTGCTCGGTAAGCTGGCCTGAAGTGGAGAGTTGTTCAAATTGTTGTATTATATTCGTTGTACTTTTCATTAACTGGTTTATTCGTGCAATGTTGTCACTTTCGCTGGTGTGACGTAATACTTGTAAACCTAAAACTGCAATGCTTATAAGGGCAATAAACAATACCCCTACAAAAGCAATAATTTTCGAACGTAAACTCATAGAGCTATTACCTCTGATTTATTATTATTTCTACATGATAATAGCGTTTTTAAAATTAAGTGCTAGAGGAAGATATTAATAAAAATCATGAATGTCATGATTTTTATTAATGTTTTATTGGCTGAGATGTGTGAGCTTGATTAAATACAGTTTATTTCATCTTCAGTTAATGGGCGATATTCACCTGCTGCTAAGTTTTCATCTAGGAAAATATCAGAGATTTGTTCTCTATGTAATGCGGCAACACTATTACCAACAGCTGCTAGCATTCTTTTTACCTGATGATATTTACCTTCTTGAATCGAAAGTTTTAAGCTAAAACCCGCTATTTTTTCAACTTTTGCAGGTAATGTCAGTGCTTTTTCACCATGTAGCATTACACCTTCTTCAAGCTGAGTAATTTCTTGAACAGTAATTTCAGTTTCAGTTTCAACTAAGTAGGTTTTGAATTTTTGATGTCTAGGGGAGGTTGCACGGTGTGACCAATCACCATCATTAGTGATTAATACTAAACCTGTTGTATCTATATCAAGTCTACCTGCAATATGTAATTCCCCCAGTTTAGGCTCATTTAAAAGCTCAAAAACAGTCGTATGAATTTCATCGCTGTTAGCACATATGTAATCTTCAGGTTTATTTAGCATGTAATAACGTTTACCTAAATCAATTAGTTGTTCGTCTTTAAACATGACTATATCATCAGGTTTTACTTGATAATCAAAGCTGCGGATCACTTCACCATTTACGGTAACAAACTTCCTTTTTATTGCTGCTTTGGCTTTTGTTCTGGGAGTTTCAGCCAAGTGGCTAATAAATTTATCTAAACGACAAGGAAATTTCATTAAAGGTTTTCACATAGGAGTATACAATGTCGAGATTATAACGGATATGAATTGATAGATATATGTAAGCATAAAAAAGTCAGTGATTAAGCAGGCTTTGAAGGGCAATCAATATCTTGCCTAAAGCGTTTCTTATTCCAACTGAATTCTGAATCTTGATGTGGTTTGAGTATACTACCTTTTTTAGGGAATTATAATGAAAGAAATTATCTGTATCATAGCAATACTGCATTAAGTGCATGTAATAAAAAATAAAAAACGATAATATGGCTTGTATTAAATCCAATCATTTTAACTGTTTTTGGATTTCATTTGAGGCCAAGTATAATAAATAATTACAAATTATTGTTAGAAGTGAAATTGCTTATACTGTAAGATTTAAAAAATATTTTAGTGATAGGTTCATCAAAACATTATAAGCACTCAGCTAATACCCATAAGTATTCGAATTTAGCTTTAGAATAAAAATTTAAATAACGAGTTTATGATTTAAATAAAAATAAGGAATTGTAATGATTAGGAAAATACTTAAATGGTTTGGATTGATAATCCTATTACTTATTATTGGTGGAGCGTCGTTTATAGGGCATGAATGGTATGCCGATAAGCCAATTCGTTTTAAATCGTATGTAGATCGTACTATGGTGAAAATGGCTTTCGATAGTCCTGAAACACTCACCTCTCTTGGCTTTTTAGAAGGTATCGGTATTAAAGGACATAATGCTGATTTAGATGATGCCAGCATAGAAAAAGCAAATGAACTTTTTGATATGATCCCTACTATTCGTCAAGGCGTTGCACAATATGCTGATGATGAACTAGAACAGTCAGATCGTACATCAAAAGAGATAGCATTATATCTACTGGATTTTGCCAATGAAGCTAAGCAATTTCGCTATCATAACTACCCTGTAAATCAATTGTTTGGCATTCAAAATGGTTTTCCTAGCTTTATGGATGCTCAACATCAAGTGAATACCATTGAAGATGTAGATAATTATATTAGTCGTTTATCACAAGTTAACCGTAAATTCACTCAAAGCCTTGAGAGCCTGAAGCTAATAGAAAATAAAGGAATAATTCCACCAAGGTTTGTTATCGACAGAGTACTTGATGAAATGCAAGATTTTATTGCTAAGCCTGTGAAAGAAAACATTCTTTATGTCTCTTTAAAAGATAAAATGGATAAAGTCCAAGAAGCCGCAACAGTTGATAATGAATCAGTATTTAGTAAAGAGGAACAAACTCGTATTTTAGCTGATGTTGAAGAAATAATGCATTCTTCAGTGCATCCTGCGTATCAATTATTTATTAATTACTTTAAAAAACTAAGAGAAAAATCAAATACAGATGACGGCTTTTGGAAGCATCCTGATGGTGATAAAGCGTATGCTAGTTCGTTAAAGTTTTTTACTACCACTGATTACAGTGCTGATTTTATTCACGATACAGGATTAAGTGAAGTAACTCGTCTTCAAAGTGAGATACTAAGCATTTTAGCAAAAGAAAGTTTTGATATTAGTGGTGGTTTTACTCCGGCTATTGAAATATTAAAAAACCAAGAAAAATTCTATTATCCAGATACAGATGACGGGCGTCAGAAAATTCTTGCTGATTATCAGGTTATTCTAGATGAAATTAGTTCAGGCCTTGACGATGCATTTAATATTCGCCCTAAAGCTGGAATGAAGGTCCGCCGTATTCCTGAGTTTAAAGAGAAAACTGCACCGGGTGCATACTATCAACAACCCGCGATTGACGGCTCTCGGCCAGGTATGTTCTTTGCTAACCTATACGATATAAAAAGCACACCTAAATATGCAATGCGCACTTTAGCATATCATGAAGGTATTCCTGGTCATCACTTTCAAATAGCTATTGCTATGGAAGCAGAAGGTTTACCATTGTTTAGAAAAATGTCCCCTTTTACGGCTTACACTGAAGGGTGGGCTCTTTATGCCGAGCAGGTTGCTTGGGAGCTAGGTTTTCAAAATGATCCATTTGATAATATTGGTAGATTACAAGCGGAGCTTTTTCGTGCCGTTAGGTTAGTAGTAGATACAGGTATTCATCATAAACGCTGGACTAGAGAAGAAAGTATTGATTATATGTTGAAGAATACAGGAATGGCAAAAAGCGATGTTGTTTCTGAAATTGAACGATATATTGTTATGCCCGGTCAAGCGACTTCTTACAAAGTTGGTATGATGAAAATTCTTGAGATTAGAGAAGATGCGAAGCGACGCTTAGGTGATAAGTTCAACTTACCAGAATTTCATGATGTTGTCTTACAAAATGGCGCTGTGCCTTTGGATATTTTAGCTAAGATTGTAGATAACTACGTGAATGAAAAGTTAAAGTAAACGGTTGGAATAAGTTATTATACCCATGATCATTCAAGAGAGTATTTTTCTAAACGTTCTTGAATGATCGTCTTGCCCTAAGATCTTATAAATTATTCCCTTACTCGTCTAATATGGTTACTTACAACCACAATCTCTAGCTATTGCACAATCAAGGGCTTTCTCATTGAAATATACTCGTTATAATTTAAAGTGCAGGGTTTCTGCGAGAATTAAAAGGTTTGGAGGCAAGGTATTAACAAGTGTCTAGGCATCTTTGTATTAATGGTTGCTCCCTTAAAATAAGATGGACTGGCAATATGCTCCTGCATTGCTCTAGTACCTACATCCATGCAGGCAACAACGACATGATTTGCTCAGAAGTCCCCGCAGGGTTGGTTTAGAAGCGCTTTAAGCTGTGTTATTGATCTTGAAAAGGGAATAACCATTCAAGATCAATGTCTTGCCTAAAGTGTTTCTAATTCCAACTGAATCCTGCATCTTGAAGTGGTTTGGGTATATAACTAAAGTAAGCTACTGAATTATTGTATTTATGTAAGCCAACATTTAATTTTGGATTTAAATACATTGGAATTTAGAATAAACAAAACATTTCTATTTTATGTAATTTCAGCTTTACCTCACCTTAACAAAACGCAAAAATATACTGAATTATAAGTAATCCAAATTCTATTGTTGGTCTGTCTAATTTGGATAATTGGTTTATAGCTCCCATAACGCTTCCTATAGCGTTTACTAGCACGAGGCAAGCATTTATAAAGTACACCTCCATCTGCTTTATCACGATATATGAGTCGGTAAATAGTTTCATGATGAAGTGATATATTTTTCTCCATCGCCAAACGACCTGCAATCTGCTCTGGTGTAAAATCACGTTGTAACAGCTCAATAATCCAACTCGTAACAAGTGGCGTTATTTTACGGTATTTGTAAGCTTTTTTAGCACGTACCTTAGAGAATTCATGGGCTTGTTTTGACCTATAGCCTTTAAGGCCTTTATTACGTTTAACCTCTCTAGATATTGTAGATGCACAGCGGTTAATCAATGTAGCGATCTTTTTTTGAGTCAGCCCTGCTTTCATTAATGCGTAAATCTGATATCGTTCTTCACTGGTCAGTTGTTTATAATTCATTAGCAATTTCCTTTGGTGAGAAAATGGCGAATTATAGCAACTGGCCATCTAATCTTGGAAATTGCACTTATTATGCGAATCTAGGACACTATAATAAGGCTTAATATAAATAAATGAAGTGGCATTTATACACCTTACTTTAATAGCTTTTTTGTTTTGTTCTAGGAAGCAAGCTTCAAACCTAATCGATTATTTAACTCAACACCTGCTCACTCTCCTTGTCTTAAAAAAATCTCTTTTTGTCTATTTTTTAACGCTTTGCCCTGTTTTTTGTTTCTCTTTGTCTATAGCTTGAGGTTACTCAATAAATTATCAGTTATTATTATGCCGCTAATTTATAAGGAGATTTGCAGTGAACAAAAAAATAAAAATAGCACTTTTAATTGGATTTATAGCCCCATCTCTCAGTTCCATGGCTGGAAACATAGAGCCTGAAAGCCCTAGGGTTAAATCTATTAAGCAAAAAAATGAACATTTTAAAGTCAAATGTAAAAGCAAGATGTCGGGGGTTGTCTCATTTGAAGAAACCAATATCTGCGCAATTTCAAAAAAATCTAGAAAAAATAAATGTGATGATGAGTTTAACTGGACGATTCAAGATGCCGCTGAATTCATTTGTGATGGAAAAATTAAAAAGAAAGCTCCGCTAGACAATGACATGGTGGAAGGCAGCTAATGAAAAAAACCATTTTACTCACAAGTTTATTAGCTACTCTGTTTAGCTCTTCTACTCTATCGAGCACTACTCCAAAGCACTTTGAATATAGCTGGGAAGGCTTTTCACAGCCAGCATCAGCATACACTGAAGCTTGGTATAGAAGGCAGTATTACACGCCTTCTGGAAATACAGGCCCCAGCGGAGGTGCAGAGGGTTCACAATGGTTCGTATTTTTTGAAACCTCATCAGGTGCAGCATATTACGCTGGAGATAGTGCTTACCTCCAGTCTGCAACGACCACAGCAATTGAAGTGTCATTTTACTATCACATGTTCGGTGCTGATATAGGGACGTTAGCGCTTGAGATTGATGCCGGCAATGGCTGGGAAAGAGTTTGGGAAAAATCAGGTCAGCAACACACTTCTAATGGAGCTGCTTGGACCCAAGCTTCTGTCAATATTTCTCAGTATCCATCATCTAAAAAAGTGAGGTTTGTAGCCGTTGCTGCTGGAGGAAATAGAGGAGATATTGCTATCGATCAGATTCGGTTTGAACTTAAAGACAATACCAGCCTTATTTACACCTATGATGCATTAGGTCGTTTAGTTTGTATTAAAGACAAGCTAAACGGGAACCGCAATTATGAGCACGATGATGCGGGTAATAGAGCAACCGTGGCATTAAACAATTGCGCTAATTAATCCAAGGAAAGATTATGAAAAATAATAAATTAGCTTATTTTCTGGCTACATTGTTTCTTACGCCAAACGTATCTGCTGAAACAGTTCATAAAGAACCAGAAATAGGCCAACCAATATATCAAGTCACTGATAATAATAATATAAACAACGTATCTGGAACGCTTTATTACCAACTTACAGACGTTTCAATAGGTACCGGCGCACTTGCTCTTTCTCACAGTATTTCAGTTAACTCTAATGATTTAGCAAACCTAGATTCATACATCAGTGGATACAAGGAGAAATATAGAGGAGGGATAAGACGAATTGTTCATACAAATGAACTTTCTTCGACAGGCAAGCATTTTGAGAGCATACATGTATCAGACCATGAACAAAGTGCAGATTTTACTGTTACCTCTGATGGCAAATTTGAATCAATGGGGGATAAACGTCTTCAGTTGATTAGGGAAGATGCAAATCATTTTGCATTCATTAAGCCTAGCGGTGTAAAAGTCCTTTTTTACTCTCAACAGTCAATTCCTAAAACATTTTCTCAGAACTTTTCGCCTTATGCTTCTATGGTTCGAATTGAGCACCCAAATGGTTTTGCAATAGATATCCATAAAAGTAGTAGCAGCATTGGAGCTAAAATTACAAGCGTAACCTCCAATAATGGTTTGCAGTTAAAATATATTTATGATGTCCATTCACGCCCTCTGGAATCTAGCAAACAATCCGCAACAAACAACCCCTCAGTTCTAGCAGATTCTTTGAACTGGTCTAACGAATTTCCGAGTAAAATCATTGCGCTAAACAATGCAATTGAAACTTGTCCTATCACAGGAAACACCTGTTCAACCTCCCATCAATGGCCACAAGTTGAATATGTATGGCCTGATGGTATGCCAAGAGCTCTTTATGTAGGTCAAAGTACTGTTACCGTTAAAGATGCGTTTGGTACGATAACTGAATTTCACCACTATGCTCATGATGACCAAGAAGGGGCTCAATTTCCTGATTATGGTAAGTATTTTTATCCTCGTATTGAACGAGTTACCAATAATAAAGGTCTCGATATTTCATATGAATATGAAAATGTATGGAATCCAGCATACCAATTGCCTCACCTTTGGTTTACGGCGGGTGCAAAAGGAATATTAACCAAGGCCGTAAATAACGGTGTGACTACTACCTATAATTTTAGAAATGGTGGAATGGCTGCTGATAATAATTGGGGCTCTCGAGTATGGACGAGCGGAGGGTATAAAAATGTACAATCTGTGACAAGACCTGCAAACGTCTTTGAATATTCACAAGCACGTGTCTCTTCACCATATGAAATCGAAACATGGGATAAATCTATTCAGCTAGAGGCTACTTTTGCTAACAACGTAACACAAGTTGAAAGCAAGCTTGATGGTGTGGTTATTGATTATAGATACGATGTGTATGACAGATTAATTGAGAAGGAATCTGACGGATTAATGTCCACTGTCGGCTATCCATATTCTTATACTGGCTTTTGTGATAACTATTCTTTCTGTCACAAGCCTGCATCAGTCTCTAAATGGTATAGAAGTGGTGGCTCCATAAACACTATAAATTACCAATATCATCCTCAATCTGGAAATATAAAGTCCATTACTTACCCTGGAAATAATCAAGGCATTCAACGAAAAGTAATTTATGAATATAAAGAATATTATGCCCGTTATAAAAACCAAAGTGGCACGTTGACAACCTCTTCAGAGCCAATCTGGCTACTCGATTATGAATATGAGTGCAAAGGCTCAGCAATGAGCGGCGTGAACTGCTCAGGAAACGACAAAGTTACTACAACGTACAACTATGGCTCTGGAAGTGCAGCGAATAACTTATTCTTGATTGGCACCACAATCTCCACGCAAGGGGAAACTGATACAAGAACTACCTGCTTTACCTACGACTCTCAAGGTCGAGAAATAGGTGTTAGTTCACCAAGAGCACAATTGGACTGCAATGCGATAAGGGAGTACTAGACATGAGCATATTTAAAAATTTTGTATTTTGGTGCTGCATATTAAATGGAGTTGTGTTGAGTAATATCGCATCGGCTGCTCAAACCGAGCAAGCATACACAACTGTGAAGCGTTATAACTCATATGGTCAACTGACTGGGACTATATCTCCTGACCCCGATGGCGCTGGCAGTTTAGGTCATCCGGCACAAAGGCAATCATACAATGGTAATAACCAATTAGTATTAGTTGAAACAGGTTATTTATCTGCTTGGCAATCTAATACAGTTAGCCCAAGTAACTGGTCAGGCTTTCAGGTTAACAAATCTGTCTCATTTACATATACAGCTGACGGTTTAGTCTCAAGTAAAACATTAAAAGGCTCAGACGGAAAAGCGTATCGCTTTACACAAACTAATTACGATAAGTATCAAAGAGTCAATTGTGAAGCTGTTCGATTAAATACAAACGCTTTTAATTTAAGCACTGATGCTTGCACGCCAACCTACAGCTCTCAATATGGTTATGACAGAGTAACGAAATATACATATGACAACATCGGACAGGTTTTACTGACATACAAAGCTTATGGAACATCTCTACAGCAAGTATATTCGAGCCGAAGTTATGACCCAGTAAAGATAGGTTTGTTAAGCAGTATTACAGACGCAAATAATAATATCACCTCATACACGTACGATTATTTTGGACGTATTGAGTACGTTTATTATCCTAGTGGCGGTGGCTTTGAGCATTTTGTCTATGATGACAATGGAAATCTTACACAGGAAACCAAGCGAAATGGTGCTCAATTTACATATGGCTACGATAAGAATGATTTAAAAGTCTCTAAGGTAGTCGTTGGTGATTATGCTAAGAACGTCACTTACACCTACGATAGCAGAGGGCTGATGCTCACCGCTAAGTTCAGTTTATCAGGGCAAGGACATACAAATACCTATGATGGTGTGGGTAATCAGCTAACTCATACAATTGTAATGGGCAGTGGCAGTAACGCTAGAACTCGGACTATTAAATACGAATACGATTTAAACAATAATAGAGATAAACTGACGCACAGTGACAATAGATACTTTACTTATGATTATGACGAACTGGATAGATTAACAACGATAAAGGATCAATCGGCGATAACGTTAAACACTATCTATTACAACAATTTGAGCTTGCGCCAATCAATAGTTAAAAGCAATAGCACATCAACATCTTATCAATATGACAATGTTTCTCGCCTCTCTGGGTTAAGTCATAACTTGTCAGGAAAGACCAATGACGTCTATTACAGTTACCTCTATAATCCTGCAAATCAAATAACGTTTGAAGATACGTCTAATACTAATTACCGCTATAGCGGAAATATTAACAAATTAGGAACGTACGTTGTTAATGACCTTAATCAATACACAAGTGTTGCTGGCGCTAAATTAAGCTATGACGGTAATGGAAACCTGACTAGTGATGGTGTGCTTTATGCAAACTATACGTATGACAATGAAAACCGCCTCGTTACATCATCAGGCTACAATCGAAATGCAGCCATCGTTTATGATCCTTTTGGTCGCCTGTATGAGACCACGCTCAATGGTGTTAAGACCGAATATCTATGGGATGGTGATAGCTTAATTGCTGAATACAACTCTTCTGGCGGTATGACTCAACGGTATGTTCATACTGACAATATTGATGAACCTCTAATATCGTTTGATGGAGCAAATTATTTAAAAAGTAGTG
This sequence comes from Pseudoalteromonas sp. NBT06-2, assembly GCF_002276045.1. Taxonomy (GTDB): domain Bacteria; phylum Pseudomonadota; class Gammaproteobacteria; order Enterobacterales; family Alteromonadaceae; genus Pseudoalteromonas. Next base: position 17,378 of record NZ_NQMR01000139.1, read on the forward strand.
CGAACCATCTATACGCAAACCATCAAGGAAGTATTGTAGCTGTAGCCAATGCTTCAGGGGGGTTAACTCAAACGTTAACATATGATGGCTATGGAATAGCAGGAAGTACCAACAAGCATCGATTTGGCTATACAGGGCAGCTGTACTTTGAAAAATTAAATTTGAATTACTACAAAGCACGGATTTATCATCCAAAGCTAGGACGCTTCTTGCAAACTGACCCTGTGGGTTATGAAGATCAGATGAACCTTTATGCTTATGTGGGGAATGATCCGGTTAACTACAATGATCCGACTGGTGAAACAAGAAGAGCGAATACAAAGAAAGGGCTTGCAGCAGCTAATTTAGTCGCCCGTGGAATTGCTGCTATCACAGAAGAAGGGAGTCCAATCAATAATTATGCAGACACTATTGTTGAGTCGACTCAAGCTGGTCTTACAGGAAAAACAAAGGTAAAAAGCCTGAAAAGCACTACCAAGGTAGGTGATAAGGTAAAAACTCCAGATAATTCAAAAAAGGACTTTGTTAAGTTAAAAGGAGATCAAGGATATAAAGAAAAGAAAACAGGTACACTGATGCAGAAAAGTACTACTGATCATACAAATAAAAGAGAAAATGGCGGGGAGTGGAAAGCTGGCAATAAACCGGGACAAACCCCAACCACAACAAATAAAACTACGATAACTGGTGGTGAAAATGGTGGATGCGTATTAAAAAGGGATGGTTGTTAAAATGACATTTACTAAAAAAGAGTTATTTGAAAAAACTCGATTATTATGGCCTGATTCTGTAGACCTTAACGGGCAATATTTTGGTGAGATTTTTATAACAGGTGGAGAGGTTTTAAACGAAATATACCAAAAAATAGAATCATCACTTGATAAAAATGATCACTGGATGCAGATATCATGCTGGTCTTTTCATCAAGCTATTGAGAAACCCGTGGGTGACTCAGCGCTAATAAGTATTCTTAATGATGTGTCATATGAAGTATATGAAAAAATGATGCTTGAAAACTTAAACGGAGATGAATGTTGGCAGGCAGAATTGAAAATATATGGATCACTGGAGAGTGATTAATTTAGAGTCCAAAGCCTCGCTAGTCGGGGCTTTTTAATAATATCATCTTGTTAATGTAGCCAAGGAAGTCGCGGTAATGATAATAAACAAAGTAAAAATTGAAGGTTTTAGGAACTTTGAACGTTCTGAAATTAACTTTAATGATAAAACACTAATTATTGGCTCCAATGATGTAGGTAAAACAAATCTAATTTATGCACTGCGATTGCTCTTGGATAAGTCATTATCTGAAAGAGATATTGAGCCAGAACTGACAGATTTTCATATTGCAGAAAATGGAGAGCAGTCAGAGAGTTTTTCCATCGAAGTTTACTTCTCCGATATAACTGAAGATGCCGTATTAGCAACTTTAAAGGGAAATGTAAGTGATGATGGCGAATCACTCTTTAAGCTTAAAGCAGACAAAAATACCTTAGAATATGAGTTATTGATTGGTTCTTGCCCTGAAGAGTTGGAAGTTGTTCCTTCTCGGTATTACTTAAAGTATGTAAACCTTCGATATGTTCGCTCTAGACGAGATTTAAAAAACTTTATTAATTCCGAAAAGAAGCATTTGCTAAAGTTATCTCAAACTAACTTGGCAGAAGAACAAATTTCGGAAGATCATAACGAAATGGCAAAAATTTCTCGTGGTCTTGAGGTTATCAATAAGCGAGTAGCACGCTTAAACTATGTTAAAGACTCAACTTCTGTCGTTAACCAAGAGTTAAAAAAACTTGCCTATTCGAATGATGATTATTCAATCCAATTAGATTCTGGTGCTATCAAAGTTAATCAATTTATAGAAAACTTAGAACTGGGCGCATCTTCTTCAGGTTCTAAAATTACACTTGGTGGTGATGGGAGAAATAATCAAATACTTTTAGCATTATGGAAAGCCAAGAGTCAGCGTGAATTTGACCCCGATTATGAAGTTACATTTTATTGTGTAGAAGAGCCTGAAGCTCACCTCCATCCACATCAACAAAGAAAGTTAGCAGATTATTTAATAAGTGAGTTAGCTGGACAAACAATTATTACTAGTCATTCTCCACAAATTACTGAGCGATATTCCCCTGATTCCATCATAAATTTAATAAATAGAAATGGTTCTAGTAAAGCAGCTAGCAGTGGCTGCTCAAATTGTATTTCTGAAGCTTGGGATAATTTAGGTTATCGAATGAGTATATTACCCGCTGAAGCATTTTTTGCCAGTTGTGTAATATTAGTTGAAGGCCCATCGGAAAAGCTTTTTTATCATGAAATGGCTACTGCTATAGGTATAGATTTAGATTTCTACAACATTTCCATTCTGAGTGTCGATGGAGTTCAGTTTGAAGTCTATATCAATATCCTTGATTCATTAGAGATACCTTGGGTAATGAGAACAGATAATGATGTATCGAAAGTACCTCGTAAACCAGAAAAAAGATTAGCTGGTGTCAATAGGTGTCAAAACTTGGCTAAGCTTCCTGAGTTACCGAATGTTGCTGAGACTACTTTTGCGCAAGACATAGTAGCAAATGGAACATGGCAAACTGTTTCATCAACTATTAACCCGCTCGGCATTTTTCTCGCAAAGATTGATTTAGAAAATGATTTAGCTTTAGAAATGGAAAATGAGCTAAAACAATATTCAGGTAAAGATGATATCCATGAAGCAATCAAGTTTATCCAGTTGAGAAAAGCCATCAGAATGAGAGAGTTTTTATCTGCATTCAAAGACCAACTTCCAAATATTGCACATGGAGAAATAGCGAAACCTTTGATGTTCGCGATTGCTGAGGTATCAAAATAATATGTCAGTATTTTCATTTACGCAGGAGCAACAAGCCGCGATTAACTCTCATTCCAGTATGGTTATTACTGCATGTCCGGGAAGCGGAAAAACCACTGTAGTAGTTGAAAAAATTAGGAATGAAGTTGCAAACCTTGCTAGTTTCCAAGGAGTGATAGCTATAACCTTTACGGTTAAAGCCAGTAAAGAATTGAAGCAACGCTGTAAGAGAGATGCTTATGATACTAAAAGTAGCTTTTTTGGAACGATAGACCATTTTTGTTTGGGTGAAATCATCTTTCCATTTATCTCAAGATTTTATGGTGCCCTAGGCAAGACTTTAGAATGTAAATCTTTATTAGATCTAGAAGTAGATGTTTTGAACAAAATTCCAAACATACACGCTATACAAGGCCCTATTACTACGAATATCTACGCAAATATTGAAGATGAACTTAAGTTTTTATATCGAAATGGAATCGTATTGTTAGAGAAAACAACTATAGACACCCACAAAATTTGGCCATCTAAACGTTA
>NZ_NQMR01000014.1 GCF_002276045.1 Pseudoalteromonas sp. NBT06-2
GAAATGCGCGATCCCACCCTGGGGCCATGAATATAAAACTACGATTCCATTAAGTGATTGGCAATATCATTGGGATGCTATGTTTTTAATAAATACGATATCAACGGTTAAATAACTCCTGTCTTTCAAGCGTTTTGATTTATTGCTTTTGTTAACTCTTGTTTACCTTTGTAATTGCCACATTAATATTAGGTAATAAAGCTGATTCGAACATAATAGCAAAACTCTCACATGTCGTTAATTTACAAAAAGTCACCTAAATATGAAAACTTAGGCCTAATTTTTCTAAAAAAAAGCACCATAATTAAATCAATTGATTCAATTATGGTGCTTTTATCTAGTAGGAAGCTCTTAGATCCACATTAGACTGACATTTAGCTATGTAGCCGCTTTTTTTAATTTAAGAGTTTGTTAACTAGTCTTGCAAGTTACAATTTATTCCATACAGACGCTTTTCCCGGCTCTTCATTTTTGGTCCACCAGCCAGCGCTATATTCTGCACCATTATGCGATACTTTATCGCCACCGTTATAAATGAGATCTGAGCGCCAAGCGCGTACTTGACCATCATCAGGGATCACTTCTTCCCATGGACCACCTTGATCTGGTTGATTACCTTTAGTCCACCATTTCGCTTTATAAGTCACATCATTAAATATTACAGTATCTCCTGTATTATAAACTTTAGTGCTATCCCAGGTTGTATTGCCACCTGTTTTTTTATCAGTTACTGTAACGGTAAAGCTTTGTGTCACAACAAAAGTTCCGTCAGAAACATCAACAGATACTGTAAAATGAGTATCTGCTGTTACTTCATCAGCTGCTAAAGTGACACTTGCACCCATATCTGATAAAACAAGACCTGAAGGTACATTCCATGTATAGGTCAGTACATCATTATCTGCATCAACCGCATCTACAGAAACATTGACTTGGGTATTTTCTTCCAAAGAAACATCATTGATTGGTGAAACAGTCGGTGCAGTATTACCTGTAGACGTTGCAACAACCGTCACTACTGCTGCTTTAGTTACAATCGCAGTACCATCTGAAACACTAATAGAGATAGGATAATCAGTTGTAGATGTTACATTAGGCGCAATTACAGTAATTGAAGTTGAGTCAGTACCTGTTGCTCCCAGTACATCATCTACAGTCCAACTGTAAGTAAGAACATCGTTATCAGCATCAGTTGCCGTTGCCCAGATAGCTAATACTTCTCCTGCATCAACACTAAAGTTAGCGTCTAGTGATACAACTGGTTTTTTATTAGGATCTATCGGATCACCCGCTAAACCTTCATGCATTGCATTTAGAATATCACCATTATCTGCATCAATTTCCCAGGCAAATAAACCACCTAAATTGTTATTAATAACATATTGACCTTTAGCTAATACTGAACGTGGGCTATCATAAGTAATGAGTTTACCTGAACTGCGATTCCAAACATAAGCAGCCTGTGCAACGTCATCGTAAGCCACTTCAAAACCATTTAATCCAGTGCCCGCAGAACCTACGATATATTTAGCGATACCTTTATAGTCCATGATACCAGCTTCCCATACGCCCTCAGTTGTTGAGCCTTTAAGTTTGCCATTACCATCTGCTGTCATAGGGTTATCAATGTCTGTTGCATTGGCAGGGAAAACACCTTCCCAACCACGACCATACATAGCAGTACCCACTACAATTTGTTTAGCAGCAACACCTTGCGCTAATAATAAATCAACGGCATTGGTAATTGTGTAAGCTGGCCCTTTACGTGGTTTGCCTTCATCATCAAGACCTGTACCATCGCACTCTCCAGTGCTAATATGGCTACCACAGTTTAAACCAGTTTGATGCCCTGTTACGTTATTCCAGCCACCAAAAAAGTCGTATGTCATGGCAAAAATATAATCCATATACTGAGAGGCAGCAGCATAATCAACATCTTGAATTTTGTCATACCCTGTGCCAATTGCAGAGGTAAGTTCATATTTACGGCCTGTTTCTGCCTCTAAACCATCAAGCATAGCGCGAAGCTCTTGCATTAAAGCAACATAAGCAGGACCATCATTTATAGGGTCACCTAAACCAACACCAGCGCCATCACCACCTGGAAATTCCCAATCAATATCAACACCATCGTAGAATTTCCATGTTCTTAAAAATTTTTCCATCGAGGCAACAAATACATCACGATTGACTTTTTCAGTAAAGCCATAAAATGGGTCTGATAATGTCCAACCACCTACTGAAGGTAAGATTTTTAAATCTGGATTACGTTGTTTTAATGCCATTAACTGCGCATATGTACCACGAATTGGGTCTTTTGAATCAATACCCGGTAGTGCTTTTTGCACTGCAGCCCATGGGTCATGTATTACAACTTCATAATCTGCTGAACCACCACATGCTTTTTGCAATGCACGCCAGCTATTACCATTTTCAACTTCTTTTAATGATTCATTTGCGCCACAAATTGGAATAAAGCCATATAATAAATGCGTTAAGTTATCGACTGGGATCTGAGTCACGTCGTATTTTCTACCGTATATACCCCATTCAACAAAGTAAGCACCCACTACATTCTCTGTTTGTTTTGGGTATTGCTTATTATTAGGATCGATATTCATATCTAATGGCGCTAAATGGCCACCATCAGTATCTGCAATCACGATAGGTTTAATTCCACTTGTTGCACACCCTGTCGCATCACATAATTCAATTGTTAAATCATGACGACCTGACTTATTATATGGGAAGGTGATCACACCACTTTTTGTACCAGCAGCTAACGCTCCTTCATTAACAACCACACCATCAAATAATACTTTATAGCTATCACCACCCGTACCACTCCAAGAATTCCACTTTATGCTAATGTCTACGACATCCTTTGCTTTTACTAAATCTTTATATGAACCATTAGATTCTAGATTTACTTCAACAAAAGAATAATCTTGTGGTGTCCAATCAATACTTGGTGCAGCAGGTGCAGCAACAACTTGCCCAGATGACAGTATTGCCGATACAGCGCAGGCAGTGAGTAATTTTTTATACATAATTCCCTCTTATTTTTATTTAATTAAATTAGTAAGTTAAAGTTTTTTCCAAACAGGGTTAACGCCAGGCTCTTCACCCTGAGTCCACCATTTTGCTTTATATTGAATTGTGTTATGAGATACAATAGTGCCACCAGCGTAATCATTTTGCGCATTCCAAACAGCGACGCCACCATCAGTAGGCGCAGCTAACTTCCATGCATTACTGTTATTAGGTTTTTCATTTTTATTCCACCATTTGGCTTCATAGACTTTTCCTTCAAACAGCACTTTATCACCAGCTGAATAAGCTTTTGTACTACTCCACGGAGGTTCAGATGGGTCAACCGCTAGGTTATTTACACTAACAATAAAAGATTGAGTTGTTGTTAACATGCCATCAGAAACAGATATGCTAACTGGGTAATCAGTATTGCTATCAACAGCTGGTGCTGTAATTACAATGTTTTCATCACTCCCCGTATAAGTAATTTCGCTTGGAATTGACCATGTGAATGTTAGTTCTGTTTGTTCATCATCAAAGGCATGTACATGAATTTGAACACTTGTTAATTCATCGACATTTATATCACTAATATCATGAACTATGGGAGCTGTATTGACAGGAGCTGTTTTAATTGAAACTGCAAAAGAGTACTCTTGTTCAGTTAAAAATACGCTATTGCTTAAAACGTTTTGATCATCAAAAACAATATCACCGGCTGGACTTTTAACCCCAATACTCACTAAATTACTGTAATCAAGATTAAGTGATTGTGCAAAGCTAGTTTGCCAATTTGATACGTTCTCTTGAGTGACTGCTAATTGCTGATTCACGAGTTCTTGTCCATTAGCATCAAATACCCTAAATGTTACAGTTTCTCCATTTTTAGCTGTTTGCCCTTGCTTTAAATAAAAGCCAGCATCAAACCAAGTATCAGGTTGCACATCATCACGCTTAATTGTGATATCACTACAGTTATAAAAACCTTCACCGACCACATCTTCACGCTGCCAGCGGGTATAAAGTATTGCTTCGCCAGCACGATCTGCAGGTAAATTTACATTCATTTCATAGAAACGTTTGCCATCACTGTCTTTAATAAAATCAACATTACCGATTGATTGCACTAAAGTAAGATCTGACCAAGCGAGTGCTTGTGTGGCATCATAATTTTCGTTACTTAAATAAAATTGCCAAAAGCTTGGATTATGCGGCGTAGTTGCTCTAAATCGCACCTTTACATCATCATTGGCATTAGGCATAACATCTGTTCTTTGCCAATGAATTGATGGTAAATTCATTCCTTTTTTGTTCAAATCACCTGCAGCACATAAAGTGCCATCAGGTATGTTTGCTTCTACTGCAGCTTGATTATTATAATCTCGCGTATTTACCGCAAATTCATGCTCTTGAATAAATTGAACATAGCCAGAATCAAGGTAAGCAGCACGACAAGCAGCATTTGGTATATTTGAACCATCCTCAGGCCACCAATAACCTTGCTGCTCTTCACAAATTGCTTGCCTTGCTTTTGGGCTATCCAAGTAACCATGGGCATTTACTTCAATCGTACTACCAAATAAAGCACTAATTAAAGCAAGACTGAGCGCTGATAATTTATTTTTTTTATGCGTTTTAAACATAGTTATCTCCTAGGCTAAGAGATAAACCTCTTAGCCTAATGGATTAATATTTATAAAGAGTTAAATTAAAGTGCGCATACTTTATCCCAGTCTGCGCCACCAGGTTCTGAATTTGTCCACCATTTCGCTTTATATACAGCGCTGTTGTGAACCATCATATCGCCTTGATTCGCATGACTAGGATCGCCAGCCCAATCTTTTTGAGGGAAGTCTGGATAAACAGCTAGTGTAGATACATCAACATCATCACACCCAGTGCCTGGATCACCTCCAGTACCACCACTTGTTGCCTCAGGTAGATTTGGATACTCAGATTTAAAGGCAAATGATTTACCATCTTTTTCAATTACAAAGTTAACAGGTCCACTGATCGGCATGTAATACATCACTTGTGCATCAATGGTTTCACCAGCAGAAAATGATTCAGCTGCACCGCCCCATTCATTTGTTAATGTGATTGAAAATCGATGGAATTCATTCTCAAATCCACCGATATTATTACCCGCTGCATTTGAGGCATTATCATCAATTTCCATTTTCAGTTTTTTAGTGGCATTCCAATTTGATTTAAAAATGGCAGAGGTAGACACAGGCACATCAAACGATATTTTTGCACCGCTAAAATCAATTGTTGAGTGATTAGTAAATGCAAATGTTGGACTGATAGGATAGTTTTTGTCACCTTCAGGAAAGTCTTTAGCAACAAAGCTCACATCAACCATTTCTGTTGGTTTTATAAAAGTGACATTGCCTTTATCTATACCATAAGGCACACCGCTTTGATTAAACTTGTCATAAGCAAGTGTCGTCATAGTAGAACCCATAAAGTATTCGCCTTTTGCAGCATCAAAATCAAAATCACCTGCAAGCTCCCAAAACATTACGCCGCCTAAGCCGTTATTAATGACATAGTCAACTTTGGTCCCCATAGACTCTTCATCTTCAGTTGAAATAAATACTTTTTTTGCCTCGTTCCATAACCACGGTGCAACAGCAACACTATCATAATGACGTGTATAGACTCCTGTAAATTTATCTTCTGGATCTGTTGTAGGATCTAAACCGTAAGCAGTTAAATAACTACCAGCAATGCCTTTCTCTAGATTTTTAGTATGCCATAATGGATTACTACCGGCAGGTACTTCACGATCATTTTCAGTATCATGCCAAAGGTTATCGATTCCTACTGCACCATTACCACAGAAGTTTTTATCTCCTTTTCCTGTGCCTTTAGGACAATTAGCTTGGTCAGTAAATTTTGCTTGCCCCCATAGACCATTGGTGCCACCCGTCACATCTTTAAAGCCGCGAGTGTAGTATGGAAGACCAATATTAATACGGCCCGCAGATAAACCACCTCTGAAGTATTTAACAGCCCAATCAGTATTTAAATAACCGATACCTTCAAACTCTTTAGTGCCGTATACATCCCAAACTTTAAGTTCAGAATCTAAACCTGTATCAAATAATGCTGCGTTGTGACCAACATGTGAGTTCCATGCACCATGTAAATCATAAGACATGATATTGACATAATCTAAGTATTGCGTAGCTTGGAAGGTTTCCATTCCACGTAATAAATAACCAGAAGAGGGAGAAGCAATTGTTAACATATAATGTTTATCAGCTGCTTCTCCGGCTCTATCGAGTGCTTCACGTAGTGATTTCATTAACACTTGATAAGAAGCATTTAAACCAGCACGACGTGCATTTGATATTTCAAAGTCATCAGGATGACCAGCATCAGCCATAGATGAAGGATATTCATAATCTATATCAACACCATCAAAACCATACTTTTCAATAAACTCAACCGCACTTGCACTAAATGCTGCGATACCGGCATGATTAACGCTACCATCTGCATTGGTTGTTAAAGTGTAAAAACCACCACTAGCAACACGGCCGTTTTCATCAAAATAGCCTCCTGTTTCAGCCCAGCCACCAACAGATACTAATGTTTTAACATCTGGGTATAATTTTTTATATTTATTTAATAAGTTGAAGTGACCTTTGTAAGGTAAGTTAGGATCAAGCTCAGCACCAGCAACTTCAGGCCATTCCATATTTGTAGCAGGGTTATTTGGTGAATTAGGATCACCTATAGATACTTTATTATTGTCATCAACATGAGCGAATGCGTAGTTGATGTGTGTAATTTTATCCCAAGGAATATCATTTACTAAATAGCTAGGTTGATTGTTTGCGCCATTACGCCAACTAGTGAAATAACCAATGACACGTCTTGGGTGATCAGACCCCATCAGCTCACGACCGTCTTGGTCGTAGGTAGTACAATATGGCGTATTAACACCTGGAGTTTGATATAAACCTTCTGGGCGACATGCGTCTGCATCATTATCAACTTGACCATCTTCAATGACATTGAAATTAATTACATTGCTTAAGCCAACAGCATCTTTGTCATCGGTTGCTTTAACAGAAAATTGCATAGAACCTAAAGCAGAAGCTGTCCATAAATAGCTGCCACTCCCCGAAGTTAACGCGCTAATTACATTATTGCCTTCTAATAACTCTAGAGATATAATTTCACCATCAATATCTGTCGCTGAAAATTCAAAGTTAATCGTATCACCAACAAGCACTTTACTTGGGATCGTTGCCATTAAGGTTGTCACAGGAGCCTCATTAACAGGAGGCTGAACTTTAGCAGTAACTGTAATTAAAACTGAATTACTTTGTGTTTGTGCGCCTTTGTTATCATAAACAATTGCAGTTAATGCATAATCACCTTTAACTGCAGTCCAATTATAGGTGTATGGGTTATTTATCAAGCTTGTTAACTTGACACCATCTATAAATACTTCAACTTGTGACACTGTACCATCTTCATCTGATGCTGAAAGATCAAAGACAACGCTGTCATTCTCAATAAAAGAACTTCCGGCTACAGGGCTGTTCCAAGAAATAATTGGAGGTAAATTAACTATGACATCGCTGTCACAATCGCCTATTTTTTTCCATTCTTGCCAAGGGCCTGATTTTTCCAAAGGGTTTACCTTATTCCACCATTGGGATTCAAAAGCCTGCTCCTCTAGCTGTACTACTTGCCCTTTTATATATGCTGTATTGGCTTGCCAAGTTTCTAAACTCGTACAGTCAAATATTGCAGCTTGAGCTTGAACACTTGCAATTGCGAGTGATACTGCGCTAAGCGCTAATATATTTCTAATATTTGTCACTGATTTCATTGTTACCTCCATTATTATTTTTATTAACTTATTTATATTCATTACTAACACCAGATAAAATAAAGGTAACATAATTTTTACATTCGTCAATGTTATAGGTACCAATGGGAAATTTCACTAAAAAACAAAAAACACTTAAAAAACAAAGCCTTAATTTAAAATTAAGAAGCTAAACATTATAAAAAATAAAAATTTCAATGATTTTAAAACTTAAAACCGTTAATCAATGCAGTTCAAAAAAACAGCAACTTAACATTTTTTTAACCATGAGATACATAGACTTAGGTATAAGTTGTTACAAGCAATTCATGGCTACATCTTATATAACAAAATAAAATAAAATAAAATAATATGTTATATATAATTTCAAATAAAAAATTAATATCAAACAGGAATGATTAAATTAAGCTGTTACTTATCTGCTAGTAGCATGATAAAATGAACTATTAGTTTAAATGTTAAACCTTTTTTTGAATAGTGAGTATATATTTTGCAAACAACTGAATTATTAGATTTTGCTTTTGATAAAATTGATAATATGAAAGCCAGAGATATCGTTAAACTTGATGTTGTCGGTAAATCAAACATTACTGATTACATGATTGTTTGTTCTGGTAATTCAAAACGTCATGTTTTATCAATTGCTGATAATGTTAATAAAGAAGCAAAAAAAGCAGGTATTAATCCTTTAGGCTTTGAAGGACGAGATAGTGGCGAATGGGTAATCGTTGATTTAGGTAATGTGATTGTTCATGTTATGCAAGAACAAAGCAGAGACTTTTATCAACTAGAAAAACTTTGGGGCTAGTATGAAAATACAGCTCATTGCAGTCGGCACTAAAATGCCTGGCTGGGTTGAAACCGGCTTCAAAGAGTATCAACGTCGCTTCCCTAAGGATATGGCGCTAGAATTAATTGAGATCCCTGCAGGAAAACGCGGTAAAAATGCTGATATAAAACGTATTTTGCATATAGAAGGTGAAAAAACACTCTCCGCAGTACCAAAAAGTAATCGTATTGTTACTTTGGAAGTAACAGGGCAACCTTGGGATACACATAAGTTAGCTAAAAACATGATAAAATGGCAACTAGATGGCCGAGATATCAGTTTATTAGTTGGCGGCCCAGAAGGTTTAGCACCACAATGTATCGCTGCCTCAGAACAAAAGTGGTCACTATCAAACCTTACATTACCTCATCCATTAGTGCGTATTATTTTAGCTGAAAGCCTGTATCGAGGTTGGAGCTTAAATACCAACCACCCTTATCATAGAGAGTAACATTTTAAAATGTTTAAAGGCCCAACGACTATTAGAGATCACTCCTTTGAAGCAAATTTATTTGCGCGTAGGGCCTTTATCGCTTTTATTTTTGTACTTGCTTTAGTCGCTATTCTTTTTATCAATATTTACCAGCTGCAAGTCACTTCGCACGATAATTATCAAACACGCTCAAACGACAATCGCATTAAATTGGTGCCTGTAGCACCCAACCGCGGCATTATTTATGACCGAAAGGGAGTCATTTTAGCAGAAAATAAACCTGTGTATAATCTTGAAGCTATTTCCGAAAATATCAAAAATTTAGATAATTCATTAAAAGAATTAACTAAGTTACTCAACATTAGCGAGCAACAGCAAACAAACTTTTTAAATGATATTAAACATAATCGTCGATTTAAAAGCCAAATTCTAAAATCCCGACTTAGCGAAAAAGAAGTTGCGTTATTTTCGGTTAATCAGCATAAGTTTCCAGGTTTTAAAATTGAAGCAAGATTAGCGCGCTATTATCCATATGGTGATACATTAACACATGCTTTAGGGTATGTTGCTAAAATAGGTAAAAAGGAGTTGCTAAAGTTAAATTCTGAAAACAAAACCAAAAACTATGGCGCTTCTCGAGATATCGGCAAGTTAGGTATCGAAAAGTTTTATGAAGATACATTACATGGGACTGTTGGCTCACAAAAAATTGAAGTTAATAATCGTGGCAGGGTTCTCAGAACATTAAATTTCACACCACCAATACCTGGGCAGGACTTAGTATTAACATTAGATATAGGTTTACAACAAGCAGCGCAAGAAGTGTTAAAAGGCATGCGAGGTGCCATTACTGTTTTAGATGCGAAAGACGGCGGTGTTTTAGCTATGTATTCTAACCCTAGTTACGATCCCAATTTATTTGTACATGGTATAAATAGTAAAAATTATAAAAAATTACTCAACCCTGATAAACCGTTAATTAATCGTGCAACGCAAGGAAGGTATGCTCCCGCTTCGACTGTTAAACCTTTATTTGCACTATTAGGTTTGAATGAAGGCGCTATTACTGAAACATCAAAAATATACGACCCTGGTTTTTTTCAAATACCCAATGTAAAGCATAAATGGCGAGACTGGAAACCTTGGGGTCATGGCACTAAAGCGGATGGCTATAAAGTAGATGTTTATAAAGCGATAGAGCAATCTTGTGATACCTATTTTTATGATATTGCCTATCGATTGGGTATTACCAAAATTAGTGACTTTATGGCTAAATTTGGTTTTGGTGAAAAGTCAGGAATCGATATTTTTGAAGAAACCACCGCAATTTTACCTTCTGTAGAATGGAAAAAACAAAGATTCAAAGAGGGTTGGTATGCCGGAGATACCATTTCAGTGGGTGTAGGTCAGGGCTACTGGTCAGCAACACAAATTCAAATTGCAAATGCGATAAATATATTAGCTAATAAAGGGGTTCATAACCCCCCCCACTTAGTATCAGTTACAAAACAAGGCAGTACAGTTAATTTAATTAATAATGATGAAAAAGAACCAATTATATTAAAGAACCTGCACTATTGGGATATTGTATTAAATGCAATGCACAATACGGTTAAAAAAACGAGTGGCACAGCTCATGAAGCATTTAAAGGTGTAAATTACGACCCAGCAGGTAAAACAGGCACGGCACAAGTGGTTAAAATTGCCCAAGGCGAAAAATATGATGAAAAAAAATTAAAAGAAAAACATAGAGATAATGCCATGTATGTGGGTTTTGCCCCTTTTAATGACCCTGAAATAATTATAGCTATTACCGTAGAGAATACTGGTGGCGGCAGTAGTGTTGGTGCACCTATGGCAAGAAAGGTAATGGATTATTACTTTGCAAATAAAACCAAAGAATTAGCAGGTACCCCTTGACCTCACTAAAACATAGAGCGACCATTTGGGATAAACTTCATATAGATTTACCTTTATTACTGGCATTACTTGTTTTACTTGGCGCCAGTTTATTAATTGTATATAGCGCTGGCGGTCAAGAAATGGCGATTATTTACCGCCAACTCAAACGCATGGGTGTTGCACTTATTATCATGTTTATATTAGCACAAATCCCCCTCGCTACATTACAAAGATTTGTTATTCCTCTTTATTGTATCGGACTCATTTTACTAGTAGCTGTTTTAATAGCAGGTGTCACTATTAATGGCTCTCAACGCTGGTTAAATATTGGTATTACACGTATTCAACCATCAGAAATAATGAAGTTAATGGTGCCTGTAATGGTAGCTTGGTATATCGGTAAGTATCACTTGCCACCGAAAATGAAGCATTTGTTTATTGGTTTTATACTGGTAATACTCCCTACAATATTAATTCAACGCCAACCGGATTTAGGCACTTCAGTATTGGTGGCTAGTTCTGGCATTTTTGTATTATTTTTAGCAGGTGTCAGCTGGCGCTTAATTGGAAGTCTTGCAGCTATTGGTACAATAAGCGCGTGGCCGTTATGGACTTACGGTATGCACGCCTACCAAAAACAGCGGGTATTAACTTTATTTAATCCCGAAACTGATCCTTTAGGTGCTGGTTATCATATTATCCAATCAAAAATCGCTATAGGCTCTGGTGGATTAGAAGGAAAAGGTTGGTTACATGGTACGCAATCCCAATTAGAGTTTTTACCTGAACGGCATACTGATTTTATTTTCTCAGTATTGAGTGAAGAATTTGGCTTGATCGGTGTTACCTTATTACTTGCAGCATATTTATTTATCATCGCCCGAGGTTTGTTTATCGCGGTAAACGCTCAAGATGCTTTTGGCAAGTTATTAGCCGGCAGTTTAACACTTACATTCTTTGTTTATTTATTTGTAAATATTGGCATGGTTTCAGGTTTATTGCCTGTTGTTGGCGTACCTTTACCCTTAATAAGCTATGGCGGTACTTCAATGGTGACGCTACTTGCAGGTTTTGGCATGATAATGTCTATCGCAACACATAAACGCATATTGGTGCATTAATGAAAAAAATGAATAAATCGATTGTGATACTTTTGAGTTTTTTAATAACAGCCTGTAGTTCAGGGCGTTATGATATGCGTCACGATTCTGCGCCCTTAAGAAAGCCTACTTTATTAGAACAATTAGATGCACAAGTTATTCAAGTAGATAAAAGCACTGCCGCTAGTCGTGCTTATAGAGTTAGGGGGAAGCATTATTATCCAATGATTTCCGAGAAAAACTATCAAGCTTCAGGCGTTGCTTCTTGGTATGGTCGTAAATTTCATGGGCACCTCACTTCTAATGGTGAAACCTATGACATGTTTAAAATGACAGCCGCGCATAAAACATTGCCTTTACCTAGTTTTGTTGAAGTAACTAATTTAGATAATGGCAAAACAGCTATTGTTAAAGTAAATGATCGCGGTCCTTTTCATGATAACAGATTAATTGATTTATCTTATTCAGCGGCATACAAACTTGGTATTTACCAGTCAGGTACTGGAAATGTAAAAATAAAGGCATTATTATCAAGTAATGCAAAAATACCTGCAACTTACATACAGGTATTGGCAGCATCCAATATTGTTAATATTCAATCTGTTGCATCATCACTCTCAAAAAAATACCAACTAAAAAATAAAATTAGCCAAGTAAATGGAATTTATCGCTTACATTTAGGTCCTATTAAGGATCAATCTCGGGCTCAAGATGTATTAAATAGTTTAAAACAAAATTCGCACAAACAAGCGTTCTTGCTTTACTCTCACGACAAGCTTTAGGATAATGATCTTTCAGCGCGCCACTTTAACTTATAAAAAGTAACTAATTAGCAATATGAAACAAATAAAAATGACACTATTCAAAAAATTAAGCAAAATTGTTTACTCTGCGGCCTTAGTTGCCACAGTAGGTGTAACATTTAGCGCTACAGCTCAAATTATTCCTTCAGTGCCACAAATTAATGCTAAAGGTTACTACTTAGTAGACTTCACTACGGGTAAAGTAATAGCTCAAGGCAATGGCGATACAAAATTAGCACCTGCTAGCCTGACTAAAATGATGACTAGCTATGTAATTGGCTCTGAAATTAAAAACGGCAATATTGCATTAACCGATATGGTTACTGTAAGTGAAAAAGCATGGGCTAAAAACTTCCCTGAATCTTCAAAAATGTTTATTGAAGTAGGCAAAGAAATTTCTGTATCAGATTTAAATCGCGGTATTATCATTCAATCAGGTAACGATGCGTGTGTCGCAATGGCAGAACATATTGCCGGAAGCGAAAGTGCTTTTGCTGATTTAATGAATGCACATTCTAAACAACTAGGTATGACTAACTCTCACTTCATAAACAGCCATGGTTTAGATACAAATGAGCACTATACTACACCAAAAGATATGGCAACTTTAGGTGCAGCATTAATACGAGATGTACCTGAAGAATATGCTTTATATGCTGAAAAGTCATTCACCTTTAACGGTATCAAACAGTTTAACCGTAACTCACTACTTTGGGATAACAGCTTAAACGTTGATGGCATCAAAACTGGCCATACAAGCGAAGCAGGTTATAGCTTAGTTACATCAGCAACTAAAGGCGATATGCGTTTAATTACTGTTGTTATGGGTACTAAAAGCGAACGCGCACGTAAAGTAGAAAGTAAAAAACTATTAAATTATGGTTTTAGATTTTTTGAAACAATTACACCTTATAAAGCAGGTGATAGCTTTGCAAAGCAAAGAATTTGGATGGGTGATAAAGAAAAGGTATCTTTAGGTATTTTACAAGATACACCAATCACGATCCCACGAGGTCAACGTAAAAACTTAAAAGCAAACTTTAAACTAGATACTGAACTTAAAGCGCCGATCGCAAAAGGTACACCTGTAGGCAATTTATTCCTTCAGTTAGAAGGCGAAGACATTGCACAATACCCACTGGTAACTTTAGAAGAAATCGAAGAAGGCAGTTTCTTAAGCAAAATATATGACTACTTACGCTTACAACTTACAAACTAAGCAGTGCAAGTAATATGAGACAGCCTCACTTATACCAAAACGACTTCAAGATGCAGAATTCGTATCTGAAGCAGTTTTTATAAGTGAGGATTTTTTATGCTCATAAAGGTGTTGAAGCATTGATTAATAAATCATCATAGGATGGATAGTGTTTACTAAAGCAACTTTTGAAAAAGCAAAGTTCATATAAAAACCGATAGAAAAAATATATTCAATAGACACACTATGATAAATAGATAGATGATAATATAAAAATCTAAAAAACAACCTATTTCAATATCTTAAGTTGAAATTAGATATATCTGTAAAACACAACTTGCCTTGTTTCATTTCTGGCTAAAATTTTCATCCCTTACTATTCTTGTTATATCATTCCTCTATAAGGTTAATTGAAATTTTATTTTTTTCAATTTAAAATTACTTAATATGAAATATATATATCTTCTATTTGATAGATTAAGATGTCACTTTACTTTAGCCAAAGTTATTTTCATTGTGTGTATCTTCTTCCTGATAATCTGCATTATTCTTGGAACAGCAACGGCCATTTCACTTATAAAATTAAATAAATCAGCACAACTTAGATTCAAGCAATCGCAGAAACAATCAGAAGTTATCTTTACGGCATATAAATCGGTAAATCAATTAGAAGCATCTCTGATTAAGCTCATTGCAGCAAGCAAACCTAAGACGATTAGAGTAAGCACTATTGCCTCAATTAAAGCGAACTCTTTACTAGATGAAGCAATTCAAAATTTAAAAGAACAACTCTCAGAAGATATAACTGTTCAAAAGTTAACAGATAATTTAATTAAAATAAAACCTCAGAGAATGAAAATCATAAAGTATGGTAAAAGTAATAAAGATAATATGGCATTTGACATTATAAATAAAATCACTCCAGAAGTTGAAGATATTGCTCATAATCTCGGTTTATTAATTGATGAAGATAAATTAAGAATAAGCAATTTATTGGAAAAATTTGAAAAACAAACACTACAAACTTTAGAGACCTTAGGATTGATCATTCTATTAGGGATTGTGTTTTTGTTTATTATTAATAACCGATTAAGATTAGCAAAAGATGAGTTAAAAAAATTAAATCAGAATTTAGAATTAAAAGTGAAACAACGGACCAAACAGCTTGAGTCGTCAAACGATAAAATAGAATTAATTAACAAAAATACTAAAGCTTCAATTACGTACGCATCATTAATACAGTGTTCGATTGTTCCTGTTAAGAGTGATTACAATTCTTTCTTTGAAGATAGTTTCGTATTTTGGCAACCCAGAGATATTGTCGGTGGTGATATTTTTGTTGTTGATAATTTGAATAATGATTATGAATGTTTAATTATGGTTATTGACTGTACCGGTCATGGTGTTCCGGGAGCATTTGTTACTATGCTTGTTAAAGCGATTGAACGACAAATTATAACAAGCATTATATTAGAATCTAGCCAATATAACATATCAAATATTTTTTCAGTTTTTAATAAAGAACTAAAAAAAATATTAAAACAAGAAAAAGACTCAACAGTACTTTCTAATGTAGGTTTTGACGGTGCAATATTATATTACAACAAAAGTGAAAAAATAATTAAGTATGCTGGCGGTAATACACCTCTATTTTATGTCAAAGAGGGTGAGCTTAATATAATAAAAGGCGACAAACAATCTATTGGTTATAAAGGTTCTGATAGTAGTTATCAATTTAATGAATACACGATAAAAGCAGAAAAAGGCATGATTTTCTATATAACAACGGATGGATATTTAGATCAAAATGGAGGAGGGAAATTGTTTCCTTTGGGCAAAAAAAGATTCAAAAACACCATAATAAACAATTATTATAAACCACTAAAACAACAGAAAGAAATCTTTATTAATGAGTTTAATGCTTACAAAGGCAGTGAAGAGCAAACTGATGATATTACTTTGTTAGCGCTTAAATTATAGAAATATTTCAAGTTATTTAACCAACGAGGTCTGGGCCGGATCACGCTTTGCTCGCTTTTTAACTAAGCAAGGTTTCAGCCCTAAATTTAGCATCCCAACATGCTCGTTGCATTTTTCCTGCTACACTCTCTTTAAACTGGTATTATTTATTTCAATAGCTTACTACTATAAATGCTAGATTTATTGCTCCATCACCAGCATAGATTTGACACTCATATTCTTTGAATGTCACTAATACCCGATGCTGGCTATGATGAGTAGACTGCAGGAACCTCCCCTGCTGCCTCTCGCAGAACGGTACGTGAAACTATCAATTCATACCGCTCCTATTAGGCAAACGCACCTATCATTCCTGCTCGCCAATGAGGAAATAAATGGGGATTCTGCTTTGAAATTCCTTCCACGAATTTCATCGGTTTGTCTTATGGCGTCGAAGAGGCTTAAACTTACGCCTAGCCCATCTTATCAGGGCTTTATTTACATCACGGCACTGCCATATAATGCTAAGCGGCAATATCTACCATAATAATCTATCCACCCATGCACCATTGGATTGAGTCATTTCGCTAACTAAGCAATACTAAGCTCTGTTGCCATACGCACACGTAATTTTCTGATCTTCAATCGCATGGATTTTAATACGACCTTGCTCATCGCTGGTGTAAAACTAACAGGAGCATATTGCCGGTCCATCTTATTTTAAGGGAGCAACCATTAATACAAAGATGCGCCTAGATCATGATTTCCTCAGCAGTCCCTGTAAGGTTGATTTATAAATACTTTATGCAGCGTTATTGATTTTGAAAAGGGAATAACCATGTTCTTCAATCAATGCCTTGCCTAAAGCATTTCTAATTCCAACTGAATCCTGCATCTTGAAGTGGTTTGGGTATATATACCTCTTTTGTTGCAAAGGTTTATTAAGTTTTGTTTTAGTTGGCAAAATGAGTCTACTTATTAAATATCAATAAGTAATACTAATCCAAGCTGTTAGGGAATGATTTTTTACATTTTTTAACTGGTAATCTATTTATTAACTGTTTATATTCACTTTTTTACAAACAAAGTAGTATTTTCAAGGAAGTACCAAAATGAAAAAAACAATAATCTCATCTTTATTATTAGGCGCATTAACTACGCTAGTTTCTTTACCTGCTGCTGCAGAAAAAAAATAGCTTAATCCATGGACTGATTGTGGTATCGGCGCAATGATTTTTAATGATAATACTGCAGCTGCCGCTATCTCAAATGTCATTTGGGATTTAGGTACGACTGCCGTGTCGTCAAATATCTCTTCACAAGAAACGTGTGAAGGCGAAAAAGCAAGAACAGCAATGTTTATTAAAGCAACTATGCCTACAATAGAGCAAGAGCTTGCTGTTGGTGAAGGCGAATACATTACAGCTATGCTAGATCTTAGAGGTTGTGAAGCAAATACTCACGGTGAGATTGTAAAAGCAATCCGTGAAGATTATGCAGCTGAATCAGCGAATAACCCAGAAGCTTTATATAATGTTTTAGAAAGAAACGTAACATCTGATTTTGCTAAATCTTGTGCAACTAACGCATAAATTTAGTCATAAGTAATATCTGAAGGACCTTTTTAGGTCCTTTCTTTTTAGCTCAAACCTCAGAGTTTCACAGTGAAAATTCAATTACCTGCTTACCTATTTTTTATCACACTTTTATTGTTAACACCTTATGCAAAAGCAGAACACCAAACATTAGAAGAATTTTCAAACAATAAACAATGGCAAAAATTACTACATATAAAATCAGATAACCATAGTTTTATAACCAGCCCCCATTTTTGGCTAAGTGGCACAAATAATAGAAACACACTTTCTGAATTAAAAGCCACTATTAAAGCTTTCAAGCAGCCAGTAACTAAAAACCAGTCCAATGATCAACATGCACAATGTCAATTCCCAGCCAGATACCAGTTAATCAAAAAGCATATTGATATAGCACAACATGGTACATTCAAGGACATCAGTTGTGATAAGTACCAAAAGTGGCGAAAACAACTAAATATAAATTCCTTAAGCTTAGTATTTGCATCAGGGTACATGAGTAATCCAGCTTCAATGTATGGTCATCTATTTTTAAAACTCAATAGTGCAAATAGTAACAGTAACTTACTCGATTCAAGTATTAATTATGGCGCCATAGTGCCTAATTCAGAAAACCCAATAGTGTATGTTTTAAAAGGTATTTTTGGTGGCTATGATGCAGGCTTTTCAGATAAACAATTTTATCGCCATCATCATAATTACTCAGATATCGAGTTAAGAGACTTATGGGAATATAAACTCAATTTATCTCAATTTGATGTTGACTTAATTTCCAATCATATTTGGGAATTACTAGGAGTTAAATTTGATTATTATTTTATTGATGAAAATTGTGCTTTTCATATTGCAAAATTATTAGAGCTGGTTTTAGATGAACAACTGATTTCAGATAACAGTCTCTGGGTTATGCCAAGTTCAGTGGCAAAACAATTAACAAATCACAACTATCAGCAAAGCCTATTAGTAACTGATATTAAATATATACCTTCGAACGAATCAATTTTACATAACTTTTTTAAACAACTTACACAGTCTCAAAAACATGTTGCGCAAATCTTAGTTGAAAACAATTTTGATTTTTCAAATGATGACTATCAAAACCTTATCATCAAAGATAAACAAATTATCATTGAAGTGTTATTACAATATCTGGGTGTTATGCAAGTCAAAGATAAGGACAATCAAACCTTACTCAATTTCAAACAAAAACTACTGAAACAAAGGTTTATTTTGCCTTTAGGTAAATCATTAAATTTTAAAAATAATAAACAAAACTTAGCTGGGCATTTAGGCATGCCCCCCTCTAAATTTTCAGTTGGCGTATCAAATAGTGATACTCATTCTTATGGAACAATTGGCTTTAGAATGAATTACTTTGACCATTTATCTTTTGGTTCTAAAAATAAATTCACTAATGTAGAAATGCTTGACCTTAAGTTAGCCATTAGCGATCACGCATTGAAAATTAAAAAACTGGATGTGATAGATATTGCTTCTTTATATACAGTTCCTAAACTTTGGCAAGATACTTTCTCTGATGCTTGGGCTGTTACTGTAGGTTTCGAGCAAATTAATAATGAGTGCCTTAATTGCGGTGTATATTTTGCTCAAGGTCACTTAGGTAAATCCTATCTTGTTAATGAAAGTACGTTAATCTATTCCTTGTTAGGAGCGAAAGCTTTTGTTGGCTACCAAGATAAGATTTCTCTTTCGGCCCAGTTTGGTTTTATTACAACACTCAATAAAAAACTCAAATCTAAACTCGAATTTTCATATAGAGATAATCACAATTTAGCTGAACTCAGTAACACTAAGCTTAACTTTGAGTTAAATTACCATTTTGCACCTGATTGGGAATTACGACTCAATTATGAAAAACAGCAATCAAACTTAATCGGTATTAATCTTAATTATTTTTGGGATTTTTAAACCCCACTAGTTTAAATTTAAAGCTAAAATTCATCATCAAATTTATCGACTTTAACAGGGCAGGATCATACTTTAATTTATAATCAATAGTTTATCGATCACCTTTTAGTCTAAATAAACACTGGCTTCTCAATGAAAAATTTGATCAAATCTCTTTTGTTTTTCAGCAGCTAAAAGAGAAGTTATGAGTTTTATTGTTCATCTGGAAGAAATTGAAGATAACCGTAAGGATATCAATAAAAGCTATGATTTAGTGGACATAATATTTTTAACAATGGTAGCAGCACTCAGTGGCGCAGAAGGCTGGAAAGCCATTAAGTTATTCGGTGATGCTAAATTAGATTGCTTGCGCCAATTTAGAAAGTTTGAAAACGGCATCCCAATCAGGCACAGCATAGGGCGTATAATAAGGGGCATAAGTGCTGCACCTTAATGACTTGCTTTGGTGGTTGGATAAATAGCCAACGTAAAATTACAGGCAACGAGCATATAGCCTTTGATGGAAAAACGGTCAGAGGCTCAGGACACCACAACCATGTAGAAGCTTTACATCTGATGAATGCTATGGTGATAGAGAGTGGCTTAACCCTTTATCAATGTGAAAGTCAGGGCAAAAAAATGAAATCAAAACACTGACTTCAATGCTAGATGTTATCCCCGTCAAAGGCACCGTAATCTCAGCAGATGCATGCATTGTCAAAAAGAAATGACAAAAAAATAAGAGCAAAGGAAGCCGATTATGCTCTGCAAGTTAAAGATAATCATAAAAATTTGAAAGCTGAGATCGCAGCCTACTTCCATAAAGTTAGACGTGATAACCCAGAAAAGCTGGCAGAGCAGTCTGATATTGATGGGGAGCATGGCAGAATAATCGAAAGAAAATATAGCCTGCTGCCCGTCAGCGACTGGCTTGACGGAATTGATGCATGGACTGACATAAAAAGCTTGGTAGAAGTGAGCCGAACTCATCACCAGCAAGATAAAGAGAGTACTGAAACCAGTTATTACATCAGCTCTTTGGAAGGTGACCTAGAGCGTTTATCTCAGGTTATAAGAAATCACTGGTTAATAGAAAGCCACCACTGGGTGTTAGATGTTACTTTTAAGGAGGATGAAAGCTTAATTTACGCAGAAGATGGAGCCAAAAACATGGCTTTATTTAAACGAATGTTGCTAAATATAATAAAAGCTCACCCATCAAAAGACAGTATCGCAGGTAAGAGACAGCGCGCCGCTTGGGATGACAAATTCAGAGCGGAAATATTATTCGGTTAAAAAGTATAATCCCACCCTGTCAACGAGGTTAAATTTAGCAATAAAGTTATGAATGGATTTTGCCATAATAAATAAAATATACTAGGCTTAGATCGAGTTAATTTAAACATTAGTTATTTTAATATCCCTTTATAAAAAGAGCAAAAATTAGGAGATTGTATGTACTTTTAATAACTATGTTTAACAACAAAGTTAAACATAAATAGGAATGCTCATGAAAATTAAAAAGTACTATACGCTATTTTTTACATTAGGGGCTATGAGTCTTTCGTTACAGGCCCTAGAATTTAAAGACATTACTTTTGAAGCTGGCCACGAAAGTTTAAAGGAATGGATTTTACCAACAGAAGTTCCATACCCAGAAGGTAATAAACCTACATCTTCCAGAGTAGCATTGGGAAAAATGCTATTTTTTGACCCTCGCATAAGTGGTGATGGCAATATGTCTTGCTCATCCTGTCACAACGCTTTGCTTGGTTGGTCTGATGCCTTAGCAACCACTAAGGGTTCAAAAAGTAAGGTTCTTGGACGGGCATCACCGTCCATTATTAATACTGCATTTAATCCTTTACAAATGTGGGATGGACGAAAGAAATCGCTAGAAGATCAAGCCATAGGACCAATGGAGTCAGAAGCAGAAATGAATACTGATTTCGACAAGATGATGTTGTTGTTAAATCAATTACAAGACTATGTTGATGCCTTTGAATCAGCTTACCCAGGAGAAGGTATTAATAAAAAAACCATAGCAAAAGCAATCGCGAGTTACGAGCGTACAGTTATTAGTAACACATCTCCATTTGATGCATGGATAAAAGGTGATGAAAAGGCATTATCAAGTGAGCAAATTGAAGGTTTTAAATTATTTTCCGACCCGAAAAAGGGTAACTGTGAAGTTTGCCATAGTGCGCCAAACTTTACAGATAATGGTTTTCATAATATAGGTTTGGCATCTTTTGGTATTGATAAACCAGATATGGGGCGTTACGCACAAAAGCCTCTAAAACTGATGAAGGGCGCTTTTAAAACCCCAACATTAAGAGATATTAATCGGTCATCACCATATTTTCATGATGGTTCAGCAGGTACACTAGAAGATGTTATTGAGCATTATGTATTAGGGGGTGAAAATAAAACAAACCTTTCTCCAAATATGAAAAAGAGTAATTTGAATGACCTCGAAAAGAAACACATTGCTGCATTTCTTAATGTTTTGTCCAGCCCGATTAAACCCATAACACTTCCTATTTTACCGCAAAAATAAAAGGGTGGCATATGAAATTACTTATAAATAAGATCACTTTATTAGCAGTATTACTTTCAATAAATGTTGTTGCAGATGAATTTACTATTGGCCAAAAGAATAAGGCATTTTCAAAAGAAAATATTTCAATAAAAAAGGGAGACACAATTCACTTTTTAAATGAAGATCCTTTTTTTCATAATGTTTTTAGCTTATCTGATACTCAGTTTTTTGACTTGGGTTCATATCCAAAAGGAGAGTCAAAGGCGGTTGTATTTAATGAAGCCGGTAAGGTAGAAGTAGAGTGTGCTATCCATTCTGAAATGTTCTTAACCATAGAAGTTAAAGAGTAAATTAGTTATGAAAACAACCAATATACTAATAGTTATATATATATGCACATTATCATTATCAACGTTTGGTGGTGAATTTGATAATGGCGCTAAAATATATTCTTATAGTTGCGTATTATGTCATGGAAATAAAGGGATGGGCGATGGTTATCTGCCAATGAAAATTAAAGATTACCCCTCTACGAATCTATTTGAGAATATCAAAAGCAAAGATAGAGAAAATTTAATTAAAGTGATTAGTCAGGGTTTTTTATACAAAGATGTTGATGCATACATGCCACCATGGAAAGACGAACTATCAAAACGTGAAATTGCAGATTTAGCTGATTTTATTATATATTTAAGAACAGATACTCTGCCAGCAATTAACTTATTAGAACAATATTTAAATAAAATAAAGCGTTCTGTTAGAATAGGTGAGTTAATTTTTCAAACTCGTTGCATATTATGCCACGGAAAACAAGGTAGAGGAGACGGCCGCTTATCAAAAATAATAAAATCCCCTCCCCCAGCAAACCTCACTATAAGCCAGCTACCAACCGAAAGTATGAAAGCTATTATTAGTTATGGCGGCCAAAATGTAGGGCGCTCATCCAAAATGCCGCCTTGGGGAGACTTTTTAACGGACAGTGAAATTCAAGCTCTGATAGATTATGTGAAAACACTCAGAGAGTAGCTTGTAAAGTTTTTATCAATAAATAGAATAATTTGCTTCACTTTTTATATATAAAATTCCTAAAGCATATGTCTGTTTGGTAGTTATACCAATTATATTAATTAAGGGATCTAATATAATTTAGCATAAATTTTCAATAGCAAGGCGCTTGATTGAGCAATAGTTGGCTATTGGGATTGAAAGCAACGCAGCTATTGTATATAGGTCATTTAAATTGATCATATATTTATTGTAATTAATGGTATTATAATAAACCAATGGCCTATTCTATCAAAGTGAATAAGCCACAACAAATATCACTGTTCTTAATATGAATCAAATATTCGTTGTTTAAACCAAAATCAAAATAATTAAACGGTTATTATTATTTAATTAAGGCTTTTTAATGATATCAGCCAGATCATCACCACATCTATAATACTTCTAACTTCAATAGCTTTATTAATCTTTAAATTTAGAATATTAATAAGCGTTTTCACCTTATTAATGTTAAAATGCCGATCTTTTTAACATTCGATTCTTTTTATAGTTTGCTCATCAAAGACTTAACTATGTTGAACAAATACCCAAGTATTGGAATTGCAATGCGATTGAACAAAGCATATTAAGGTAAATTATTGTGGTTAAACCAGTTAAAGATACTAAATTTGATGAACTTTTAGAATTTCCCTGTCAACTTACTTTTCGTATCATGGGTTTGGCAAACACTAACCTAACAGATCAAATAATAGCTGTATTACAAATGTATGCACCAGGTGATTTTTCTCCTACAACAAAACCGAGCAGTAAAGGCACGTATGAATCTGTGAGTATCGCTACAACAGTAACAAGCAAAGAGCACATAGAACAGATTTACACTGAGCTTGGCAATATAGAAGACGTACGATACGTACTATAATAACTAGTTACTTATGGAGTCTTAACTTGAGTCAAAATAGCGTGATTATTCGTCAGTTAAATCGTCGTGGGTATGAAAGTGTATTGCATGCTATGCAAAGTTTTACCGATACCAGAACAGATGATACACCTGACGAAATATGGTTAGTTGAACATGAGCCTGTTTTCACACAAGGTCAAGCAGGTAAAGAAGAACATTTGCTTATGCCTGGTGATATTCCCGTGATTAAAGTTGATCGGGGCGGTCAAGTCACCTATCACGGACCTGGTCAACAAGTTTTATATGTCATGTTTAACCTTCGTAGGCTAAAAATAGGTATACGTGAACTTGTTACATGGCTTGAAGAAGCTATCGTAGAAACATTAGTTGAATACGGTATTAAAGCTTACGCCAAACCTGACGCGCCAGGTGTTTATGTTGATGACAGTAAAATTGCGTCTTTAGGATTAAGAGTACGTAAGGGATGTTCCTTTCATGGTTTAGCTTTAAATATAAACATGGATTTGACTCCTTTTTCACGTATAAACCCATGTGGTTACGCTGGTATGACTATGATACAAAGTAAAGATTTATCATGTCTACAAGACCTTGAAATAGCTTCAGATGGCTTAATTAGCTCTCTACTTAAAAAATTGCAGAAAAATAATACTGACCTTAAAAGCATTAAAATACAGGGGTTTGATAACGAATGACTCTTTTAGACAAGACACAAAATAAGCCAGTAAAAGTACAAGCTGGAATTAAACTTCGCGATGCCCAAAAGATGGCACATATTCCAATTAAAGTTATCGCAACCGAAAAAAGTGAAATGTTGCGCAAACCTGAGTGGTTAAAAATTCGTTTACCTAAATCAAGTGAACGCATTGATAGTATTAAAAAAGCAATGCGTAGCCGTGGATTAAGCTCTGTATGTGAAGAAGCTTCTTGCCCAAATTTATCAGAGTGTTTTAATCATGGAACGGCAACATTTATGATTTTAGGTGCAATATGTACACGTCGTTGCCCATTTTGTGATGTAGGTCATGGTCGCCCTTTAAAACCTGATGCGGAAGAGCCTGAAAAGTTAGCATTAACTATTCGAGATATGAAATTAAAATATGTTGTGATCACATCAGTGGATAGAGATGACTTACGTGATGGTGGCGCGCAACATTTTGCTGATTGTATTACCCAAATCAGGAAACACTGCCCTGGCATTACAATTGAAATTCTTGTACCTGACTTTAAAGGTCGTATGGACCGAGCTCTCGATATTTTAATTCAAACACCACCAGATGTTTTTAAT
Source organism: Pseudoalteromonas sp. NBT06-2 (assembly GCF_002276045.1). Lineage (GTDB taxonomy): Bacteria > Pseudomonadota > Gammaproteobacteria > Enterobacterales > Alteromonadaceae > Pseudoalteromonas. The sequence goes on from NZ_NQMR01000014.1 coordinate 25,367, forward strand.
CACAATCTAGAAACGGCGCCACGCTTATATAAACTAGCACGTCCAGGCGCAGGGTATAAATGGTCATTAGAGTTATTACGCCGCTTTAAAGAGGCACACCCTAATGTTAAAACTAAATCAGGATTAATGGTTGGATTAGGTGAAGAGATCTCAGAGATTGAGCAAGTCTTAAGGGATTTACGTGAGCATAACGTTGATATGTTAACTGTAGGCCAATACTTACAACCTTCAAAACACCATTTACCAGTTAAACGCTATGTACCGCCAGCAGAGTTTGATGCGTTAAAAGAGTACGCTGATGAAATTGGCTTCAGCCATGCCGCAAGTGGTCCATTTGTACGCTCTAGTTATCATGCAGACCAACAAGCTGCAGGTAACGAAGTAAAGTAGTCATATATTAAAAAACAAAAAAGCTTGATAATTTTATCAAGCTTTTTATATTTCTCTCATTCAATAGTAAATCACTGCTAAAATTTAAATATATCAATAATACAGCTATATACCCAAGCTGTGAAAACTGTATTTCCAAGTATTATGGGCATAGCAACCCGCGACACGAACAATCGACCGCTATCAAAAAAATATATTGCAAAAAAATCTAATCTTCTTCTATCTTACCTAAGCCTTTCGTACCTTTTTTAGCATCTAATTTATGATGTATCGCGGCTTTAATAAGCATATAGCCTGTGATAGGTGCCGTGATCAATAAGAAGATTGAAATTAATATTTCTTTTACGCTTATGGTGTCTGTTGTTACGCTGAAATAAATCATAGCAGCAATCAAAATACCAGCCATTCCTAAGGTTGTAGCCTTAGTAGGACCGTGTAAGCGCATAAAAAAATCTGGCATTTTATTTAGACCGATAGAGCCGATTAAAATAAAAATACCACCTCCTAATAATAATATAGATACTATCCATTCAAAAATCATAGTTAACCTTTATTCTATTATATCGCCACGAAGTAAGAATTTACATACTGCTACAGTGCTTACAAAGCCTAGCATCGCAATCAAAAGTGCGGCTTCAAAATATAGTGAAGTATCCATTTGTAAACCATATAAAATAATCAAAGCGATAGTATTAATATACATAGTATCTAAAGCTAAGATCCTATCTGGCACAGAAGGTCCCACAATCAAACGCCAAAGATTTAATATTAAAGCGATACCTATCATAGAAAATACAATCAAAATTATGGTATCTAACATTGGAAAATTTCCTTTAAAGGTGCTTCATATCTTTGTTTAATCATTTTGATTAATGCTTCTTCATCTTCTAAATCCAATACATGGATCAATAAATACTTCTGCGGTTCATGAACATCATTATTAATACTTTCAGATATTGGGTATATTTCAGCGCTCACAGTACCTGGCGTTAATGACACTGTACTTGCCAAAATCGTTATTGGCATTTCATGAGATAAATCCAAAGGCACTTTAACAAATGCAGGGCGTAATTTCTTAGTTGACCCTAATATTAAAATTGAGACTTGAACGTTTGCAATCACAATATCATAAAGTACTAATAAAAAATGCTTTAGCGCCAAACCTGGTTTTAAAATAAGCGGTTGTGGTTCTCTAAATCTAAATGTTAGTAACGGGATAAAAATAGCTAATATCGTTGCTAAAATTAAATGACCTACAGAAGCACTATTATTTAATAGTAACCAAACAACAAATAATAACAGACTACGAAATGGCGTTGGTAACCAAGATACCTTAGCTTCTAGCCTCATTATTTTACTCCATGGTTTGATATGGCTAAAACAGTATTTACATGGTTATTAACATCATGTAATTGTTTAGCTGCGGCCAATGTGAAATCAGTGATTTTTCCTGAAAAAATAACCATTAAAGGTGAACATAACAATAAAGCTATGATCACATTTGTTTTTAATGGTGCTGCCACTTCTGTCGTTGCTTCATTATTTGAGTGGCGCCAAAATAAAAAGCTACCCGCACGAGATAGTGCAATTAGTACAACAAAACTGGCAATCAAATACACAGGCCAAAATACAATCGTACCGGTGATTTGTGAAGAAGCTTTTAATAACCAGATTTTTCCTATAAAACCAGACATTGGCGGCATGCCCATTACAGCTAAAGCCGCAATTAAAAAACCACCACCTAAAATATAAGGTTGAGCCACAGGTTTACCTTCAACTAATCTATCTGATGCTTTACCCCTTTGAACTGAAATTAAATCAGCTAATAAAAATAGCACTGCAATCATTAAAGTTGAATGGATAATGTAATAAAGTGCAGCAGCAGTTGCCATAACAGAGTGCATACTCACTGCAGCAACTAAGGTTCCGACAGAAATAATAACAAGATTAGCGGTTAATTTTCTTAAGCCTTCGCTGGCTAATACACCCAGAGTACCGATCACAATCGTTAATATTGATAAAGGCCATAACCATGGTTGCGCCATAAACGCTAATTCACCGGCTTGTTCACCAAAAATGATTGTATAAACTCTAAACATGGCATAAACACCCACTTTAGTCATAATAGCAAACATAGCAGCGACAACAGGCAAAGCTGATGAATACGTTTTTGGTAACCATAAATGAAGTGGTAAAATAGCCGCTTTTAAGCCAAATACAATTAATAGTAATAAGCCGCCTATTTTAGCTAAAGCAACATCATCACCTGTCAATAGAGATACTTTCACTGCCATATCAGCAATATTTAATGTTCCCAACACACCATATAACACACCTAAGCCAATTAAAAATACACTTGAACCTATTAAGTTCAAAATAACATAATGTAGCGCTGAGCGTGTTTTATGCTTATCACCAGCATGTATTAGCAAAGAATATGAAGCGATTAATAACACTTCAAAAAATACAAATAAATTAAATAAATCTCCAGTTAAAAAAGCACCATTAACACCCATGACTAAAAACTGCATCAAAGGATGAAAAAAACGGCCTTTTTCATCATCACCCGCACTTGCGTAAGTAATACAACATAAAGCCAAAAATGACGTTAATGAAATCAAAAGTGTTGCCAGCATATCACTTACTAGCACGATGCCAAATGGTGCACTCCAATTACCAAGAGCATAAACTTCAATATTATTTGTAGTACTATTCATTAACAGTGCTATGGAAGCTATTAACGTGAATAAAGCAAATGCTTGAGACAAGGCGCGTCTAATTTTTTTGTTTTTTCCGCAGGGCGGCAGCAATAATAAAATTGCCCCTAACATAGGTAATAATATAGGCAAGGTCACTAAGTGGCCCATTAACGAGTCTCCCTTTGAAGTACTTTGTTTTTATTCGGAATTATTCCATCTACATGATCATTACCTAAATCGGCTCTACCACGAATAGATAAAATAACGACAAATGCTGTCATCGCAAAACCAATTACAATTGCAGTTAATACTAAAGCTTGAGGCAAAGGATCTGCATATTGTGCTGACTTCCCTAATACCGCAGCTTGGTTAGAGTTAAGTCGCCCTGACGCAAATAAAAATAAATTTACCGCGTAAGACATCATAGTCAAACCTAAAACAACTGGAAAAGTACGCGCTCTTAATATTAAAAAAAGTCCGCACGTTACTAAAATACCAACACATGACGCATATAAAATCTCCATTACTTACTTTCCTTAGGTTCTGTTCCTATGGTGAGCTTTCCTAAGCTCGCTAAAATCATCAAAGTAGCACCAACAACAGTAATATAAACACCTAAATCAAAGGCAATAGCACTAGCCAGTTCCACTTTCCCTACAAGTGGAACTTTAAAATACTCAAACCAACTGGTTAAAAATGGACGGTCAAAGAATAAACTGCCAACACCGGTCAACAAAGCGATCAAAATGCCAGAAGCAATAATTTTTCTATAGTTTGCATCAAATCGAGATGAAACCCATTGAGAGCCATGTGCTATATACTGCAAAATAAATGCTGTTGCAGTGATCAATCCCGCAATAAAACCGCCACCAGGAAGGTTATGACCTCTTAAAAAAATATATACTGAAACCAATAAAGCTAAAGGCAATAAACTTTGAGATACACTTGCAAGTAAAATTGGATGACGCTCTTTAGCCCATGGACGTCCTTCTCCATCACTTGATGGCATAAACAAGGGTAAATTAGTTAAAAGTTTATAAATGCCTAATGCAGCAATACCTAAAACAGTAATTTCACCTAAAGTATCAAAACCCCTAAAATCAACCAGAATCACATTAACTACATTACTACCACCACCACCTATTTTGGCATTAGCTAAAAAAAAGTCAGATATTGATGATAATGGACGTGTCAGCATGGCATAACAAATGCTGCCCACAACGATACCAATACTTGAAGCCATTCCAAGATCTCTTAAAATTCGTGGAGAGCTAGATTCTTTTGGTGTTTTTTGAGGTAAAAAGAATAAAGCGAGCATTAATAAAATAACCGTTACAACTTCAACAATTAACTGAGTTAAAGCTAAATCTGGTGCTGAAAAGCGCGTAAATGCAACTGACACCATCAGACCTACAATAGAAATACTTAATAATGCAATGATACGTACTCTATGCCAAATTATGGTTGCCAAGGCACCCGCTATCAATAAGCCCGCACCCACGGCATTTTGTGGCGAAATAGGCATTAACGCTTCACTTCCAGCAAGCTTGACCATATCAAATAAAGGTAAACCAGCTAATACAAGAACGCAGAGCAAGAATAAAAAGATATATCTTTGCAGTGAAGAGTTTTCAAATACATTTATCAATTTAGCACTATAATTGACTGAATTTTGAACCCAAAATTCAAACCACGCTTTTGCATCAATACTCGGTAAAGACGCTTGAAATTGGAAGAAGTATTTTCTTTGTGTATATACAAATAAACCTAATACAACAGCGATAAAGCTCATCAATAAAGGTAAGTTGAATCCATGCCATATAGCTAAACTATATTCAGGCAGTGCGTGACCTACGACAGCAATTGATGCTGATGTTAAAATACCATCCACTACAAAATTAGGCATTATACCTACAACAATACAAAGGGCGACTAAAATTTCAACAGGAACGCGCATATACCTTGGTGGCTCATGAGGAGGGGGGGTTAAGCATATCCGTTCTCCATTAAAGAAAACATCATGAATAAATCGTGCCGAATACGCTACTGCAAATACACCCGCTAATGTAGCCAGTACAGGGATCAACCAAGACATTGAGCCTAAAACTTGTTGATGCAAAGTTTCAGCAAAAAACATTTCTTTAGACAAAAAACCATTCAATAAAGGCACACCAGCCATAGAAGCTGATGCGACCATAGCGAGTGTTGCAGTATAGGGCATAAACTTAAATAAACCATTTAACTTACGCATATCACGAGAGCCAGTTTCATGATCAATAATACCTGCGGCCATAAATAGCGAGGCTTTAAAAATGGCGTGGTTAATTATATGAAATATTGCAGCTACGGCTGCAAGTTGCGTATCTAGTCCTAATAGCAAAGTAATTAAACCTAAATGACTAATCGTTGAATACGCTAATAAACCTTTAAGATCATGCTTAAATAAAGCAATATAAGCGCCAAATAATAACGTCGCTAACCCCGTTAAACCAACAATTAAGAACCAAAGGTCTGTCCCAGCTAAAGCAGGATAAAAACGCGCTAGTAAAAATATCCCAGCTTTTACCATAGTTGCAGAATGTAAATACGCGCTTACTGGTGTAGGAGCACTCATGGCATGCGGCAACCAAAAGTGGAATGGAAACTGAGCTGACTTAGTAAATGCACCTAATAAAATCAGCACTAAGGTAACAGGATAAAGTGTATGATTTTTAATTAATTCGCCACTTTTCAAAACAACATCTAAGTCATAGCTACCCACAATATCGCCAAGTATAATCAATCCAGCCAATAAAGCTAAACCACCGGCACCAGTGACTGCAAGCGCCATTCTTGCGCCTTTTCTTGCTGCGGATTGATGCCACCAGAAACTAATCAGTAAAAAAGAACTTACACTGGTTAGCTCCCAGAAAAGCCACAGCTGAATAATGTTACTCGATAAAACAATACCTAGCATTGCCGTCATAAATAACATTAAAAATGCATAAAACTTAGCCATTGAATCTTTGGCACTTAAGTAATATCTGGCATATAAGATTACGAGTAGACCGATGCCTAAGATCATAAATACAAATAATAAAGCAAGACCATCAAGTCTAAATGATAAATTTATTCCCATTGCTGGTATCCATTGAAGGGAATACAGCAAAGTCTTACCAGCAAAGACTACTGGCGTATAATAAATTGCAATACCTAGCGCTATTGCAGGCATTGTTGCAGTTAACCAAGCACTTGTTGTTCTGTTTAAATTTCCAGTAACTGATGCAATAACACTAGCTAATAAAGATAATATGGGGATCCATAGCAAAGCCATTTGTTTATTTTATTTCCTGAATCTAAATTCAAATCCATGAAATCATATCACTTATGCACCTCAGCAGAATAGCTATTAAGGGTGAATTCTGACGAAATAATATAAAAACAGCTTAACAAATAACTTATTGATAAAGCAAAGCCCAACTTAACTTAAAACACTTGGTAATATTTAACACCGGTAACCTTATTTATATCGATTAAAGTAACTCTTTATTATTCAGATACTGCACTGCCAAGGGGTTATTTTGTGCTGCTGATAATTTTAAATAACGCATAGCCACTTTTTTGTCAGCTTTCCCCCCAATACCATTTAATAACATTTTTCCATAAAAGTACTGTGCAAAGCTGTCCGATGCTGAATTACTTGCATCTAGATAGTAGGCTCTCGCTTTTTTAAATTCTGATTTTTCATAAAAAATACGTGCTAAGTGAGATTGAGCAAGTGGCCAGTCATTTGCTTTTTTCAGATGATTGATAGCTAAAGGTATCTCTCCTTTTGCTTCATAAATTAATGCTAATTGAAGCAATGCACCTTTAAATCCAAGATTTGCAGCATATTGATACCAATAATGAGTTTGCGCATATTTAGAAAATGCCATAGTGAAAACAGGAAAGTCGCCTAAATGATGTTTGATATTTAAGTTTAATTTTTTTTGATAGCTGACAGGAAAAGTTTTATCTAAATATTGCATTAGCGTTAATTCACTTACTGTTTTATAAGCGTTGACGTTAGTACCACTACAACTCGGAACAGAATTAAAACCTTGTAAATTTACCTCTCCTTTTTGCATTAAAGTGAGCTGACTACGCTGTAAATTTAACGCTGTTAATTTACAGCGCTTTTTTTGTTTAAATTGAGACAATTTATATTCATCTTCAAAACCAAAAAAGTGCATAAATTCGTGTTGGAAAACAGTAAAATCACTGTTTTGTGCTAAATACATCACCCCTTGATTTACATTAGCTTTTCCTTTATCGGCAATAATCATCAGATGGCGAATGCCTTTAGGCCAATCTTTTGAGGTTGCCAGATGTGTTAAATCACACGATATTGTTTTATTTATTGCTGTAAAACATTTTAACTTAGACTTTTCGATATACAGCGGTTTACTAAAGCAAACAGGTAAACTTGATAAATAAACATGTGTATTAAAATCTTTAACAACAGAAATGGCTTGCATAAGCCCGGTATAACTACTCGCTATTGGTACAATATTTATTTTACATGCTGTTATATTTAACTGTTTTTCATTGATATCAAAATCAATGCCCATCTTTAATATATTATGATTAATATCTTCATAATGTTCACCTAGAGGCACAACAGATAAAGGCAGAGAATTATGTAGTTGTGATAAGTAATGCCACTCAGGTGAGTCTTGAGGGTCCAGAAAACCTTTTATCTTTGACCATTTATGCTGCTTTTCATAAAGCACTAAAATACTTTGCCTTGCTAACTTTATATCAGCAATAGTTTGAGCTTGGTTTAATATCTTAAAATATAGCTTTTCGGCTAATAAATAGCGCTGTCGTTTTTCATATTTATTTGCTAATAATCCCATTGCCTTCAAATCATTTTGGGCAGATAAATACCTTAGACTACCAATATCCTCATAGGCAGAGTCTGGTAATTGGCTCTTTTCTCGAATCAATTTAGCAAATTGATAATTACCATCGGCATAGTGAATTTGCAATGTTTGCATAGATAAATTAGAAGAGTTTAATACAAAAACCGCGAGGCAAAAATATAAAAGCCGAAACGATTGCTTCGGCCTGAAATTCAAAATAAAACACATGCTTTTACTGTACTGCTTGAGTGACTTCTAAAGCTTGATTTTGCAATACTTGTAGTTCAAGTCTTGCGTATTTGTACTCAACAAACTCATGTACATTCGTTGCCAACGCCAATTTAAAATACTCTAAAGCTCTCGCGTTATTACCATCATACTGATGTTGCTTTGCTAAATAAAAATAAGCTTCACATAAACGTTCAGCGTATTGCTGATGATTATCTATATTTTTATCTAAGCCCGCTAAAAAGTCTTTTTCACTTAAATCACCACTATATAATGATACCAGTTGATAAGCCCAATTATCAGAGTTTAATTTTTGAGCATGTTGTTTTAGGTGTTTTACAGCATCAGGTTTCGATATTGCCTGTTCAGCTAAGTATAACCAAACTACACGATATGCATCATCAGGCGCATAATCTAAAAATTTTTTAAAATCAGACTGAGCAAGCTGTGCCCTGTCACCATAATATAATGCTATACCTCTATTAAGGTATGCATATTCATGTTCTGGTTTTAAATCCAAAACAGAATCAAACATTTCATAGGCTTTAGTATATTGTTGCTTAAGCGTTAAATGAATGCCTAAAAAATTATAAACCTCTGGTAAATCAGGCTTTAATTTAATTGTACGATTGAAGTCTATCCAAGCTAAGGTTTGCATACCTAAACTGTCGAACAATACACCTCTATCATAATAAAGCTGTGCTTTTTGCTCATTAGTTAAGTTGGCACGATAAAGTAATTCACTATATCTTGCAATTGCGATTTCACTTCTTACATCTGACTCTAGTGGTGTAGTGAAAGCCACATTCACAATTGGAGTTTCAGTTTTTTTTGGTGTCGATTGACATGCCATTAAACTTAAACCTAATAATGTACCTAGTAATATATGTTTAAATTGCATCGATTTCCCTAACATTAATAACCGACTAAAAGAGTTTACTAATAAGAGTATAGCCTATTCTTTTGGTTCAATTAAACCTATTAAAAATAATAAATAACCATTTATTAAAAAATAAAAAAGGGCCTAAAGGCCCTTTTCGAATAAACTAATTTTTAGTTTAAACTACTCAGCAACAGGTGCTTCAGTTGGTGCAGCTGGCGCCATTGCTTCTTTGATACTTAAGCGAACACGTCCTTGACGGTCAACTTCAACAACTTTAACTTTAACTTCTTGACCAACTTTAAGGTGGTCAGCAACATTATTTACGCGCTCTTGACAGATCTGTGAAATATGAACTAAACCATCTTTACCAGGGAGTACATTTACAAATGCACCAAAATCAACGATACGTACAACTTTACCATTGTAGATAGTACCGACTTCAAGCTCTGCAGTGATTTGCTCGATACGCTCGATTGTAGCACGTGCGCTTGCACCATCAGTTGCAGCAATTTTAATTGTACCGTCATCTTCAATTTCGATGGTTGTGCCAAATTCTTCAGTTAACGCACGAATTACCGCGCCACCTTTACCAATTACATCTGCAATTTTCTTCGGTGGGATATTCATTTTATAAATACGCGGTGCAAATTCAGATAACTCTTCTGAAGGAGCAGAAATAGCCTCATCCATCACAGTTAAAATGTGAAGACGTGCAGCTTTAGCTTGAGTTAAAGCAATTTGCATGATTTCTTGAGTAATACCTTCAATTTTGATATCCATCTGAAGTGCTGTAATACCGCCTTGAGTACCAGCTACTTTAAAGTCCATATCGCCTAAATGATCTTCATCACCTAAGATATCTGAAAGTACGACAAATTTTTCCTCTTCTTTAACTAGACCCATTGCAATACCAGCAACAGAAGCTTTAATTGGTACACCCGCGTTCATAAGTGCAAGTGAAGAACCACATACAGAAGCCATTGAAGATGAACCATTAGATTCTGTGATCTCAGATACAACACGAATTGAGTATGGGAATTCAGTTAACGTTGGCATTACAGCTTTCATACCACGCTTAGCTAAGTTACCGTGACCAATTTCACGACGCTTTGGAGAACCAACAAAACCCGTTTCGCCTACACAGAATGGAGGGAAGTTATAATTAAGCATGAAGTGATTCTTTTGCGTGCCTAAAAGATCATCAATTAGTTGTGAGTCTCTTTCCGTACCTAAAGTCGTTGTAACGATTGCTTGAGTTTCACCACGAGTAAAAATTGAAGAACCGTGAGTACGTGAAAGTACGCCTGTTTTAACATCTAATGCACGAACTGAAGCAGGATCACGACCATCAATACGCTTTTCGCCAGCAATGATACGACCACGAACGACATTCTTCTCTAAAGAACCAAAAAGCTTACCCACTTCTTGAGAATCTAGTTTTGCGTCTTCAGCAAGTTCAGCCGTTAAAGTGTCAATGACTAATGATTTTGCTTCATTAAGAGCATCTTTGCGTGCCACTTTATCTGTGATCAAGTAAGCCGCACCGATCTTTTCTTCTGCAATAGCTGCAATTTTATCTGCTAAAGCGACATCTTTCTCAGGTGCAGTCCAATCCCAAGTTGGTTTACCTGCTTCAATTTTAAATTCGTTTACTGCGGTTATGATGGCTTGAGATTGTTCATGACCATAAACAACAGCACCTAGCATTACGTCTTCAGGTAATACATCTGCTTCTGATTCAACCATTAACACTGCTTTATCTGTACCAGCAACAACTAAATCTAATTGACTATTTTCAAGTTCAGTCACTGAAGGGTTAAGTACATATTGACCATCAACGTAACCAACGCGAGAAGCACCGATAGGGCCATTAAATGGAATACCAGAGATTGCTAATGCTGCAGATGTACCAATCATAGTAACTATATCAGGTTGGATTTCTGGATTTGAAGACATTACAGTTGCAATAACTTGTACTTCATTCATGAAACCATCTGGGAATAATGGACGGATCGGACGGTCAATTAAACGGGCGATAAGTGTTTCGCCATCGTTTGGACGACCTTCACGCTTTAAGAAGCCACCAGGGATACGACCAGCAGCATACATACGCTCTTGATAATTAACTGTAAGTGGGAAGAAATCTTGACCCGCTTTAACGTCTTTTTTACCAACAACAGTTACTAAAACTGAAGTATCACCGATGCTTGCTAATACTGCGCCACATGCTTGGCGTGCAATTGCACCCGTTTCTAGGGTTACTTCGTGTTGACCTAGTTGAAATTTTTTAATTATTGCTTGCACTTAATATTCCTTAATAAATAAGTATGAAATTGTAATTTTGCTTTAAGTACCAATTCCAGTAGTTAATTGTACTAATGAACACTGTTCCAACTCGTTTAAAGTTAAACACCTCAGATCAATTAACTACTACAATTGGTATCCGTGCTTAGTATACTTTACAAAGCACATGATAGTAATAAATAGACATAAAAAAAGAGGCCAAAAGCCTCTTTTTTTAATCAAAATCTTAGCAGCTAATTAACGACGTAGGCCAAGCTCTTGGATCAACGCTTTGTAAGACTCTACTTTTTTACCTTTAAGGTAATCAAGAAGTTTACGACGTTGGCTAACTTTACGTAAAAGACCACGACGAGAATGGAAATCATGTATATGGCTTTTAAAATGGCCTTGTAGCTTGTTGATATCATGTGTTAATAATGCAACTTGAACTTCAGGTGAACCAGTATCGCCTTCAGCGCGTGCAAATTTAGCAATGATTTCAGCAGTTTCTTGAGTACTTAGTGACATGTGTAACTCCAATATTTAAAATTTAGACTCTTTATAAAAAGAGTACTTAAGGTGCTTAAGCCGATCACTAATTCAGCAAAAACGATTCGGACAAGATTATACGGGTTTACATAGCGGTCTGCAAATACTTTATTAACATGTATTTAGTTATTCAAGCTTCACATTAACTTACACTCCCTAGTGCGATTAATATTTACTGAGGTTGTAAGCTTTCTAAGGTTCGCTTAGCCTTTAATTCACCTTTAGCATTTTTTTCACCAACGCCGATAAATGTTTTAGCGCTACCTGCTGTAACCCTCACAACACCTTCTTGTAAGCCTTTTATAAAAATGCTTCGACCATTTGCAAAAAAACGTCCATCTTTTTCACTTATATTCACTTCCTTAAGATCTGCAACAGCAGTATCCATAGGCAATAACAATGTATCTAAAACAATATAAGCATCAGCTGATATTTGTTCTCTTTTATCGGACTCACTTTTTTTACCACGATCAAGTAATTCTTGTATTTGATCTAGCGTAACCATTTGCTCGCTTGGGTAATTACCAACTTTAGACCTATGCAACATAATAACGTGAGCGCCACAACCTAGTAACTCTCCTAAATCATCGATAATCGTTCTAATGTAAGTCCCTTTACTCACATGAGCAGTCATTTGAATTTCATTAGTTCCACTATCGAATTCATCAAAAGTGAGGCTGAAAACATTGATTTTTCTACACTTGCGTGGCACCTCAATACCTTCTCTTGCATATTTATATAAAGGTCGGCCTTCATACTTTAATGCAGAGTACATAGATGGGTATTGATCAGATATACCTTCAAATGTCTTTATGGCATCTTCAATTTGTGCCTGTGTTACTTCTACAGGCTTCTTACAAACCACATCACCTTGAGAATCTGAAGTTGTTGTACGAACACCTAATTTTGCACGTACAATATAAGTTTTATCTGTATCTAATAAAAACTGTGAAAACTTAGTCGCTTCTCCAAAGCATATCGGCAACATGCCTGTTGCCAATGGATCTAACGCACCAGTATGACCAGCCTTTTGAGCATAATAAATCGCTTTAGCACGTTGTAAAACATTATTAGATGAAAGCCCTTCTTGTTTATTTAATAACAAGACACCATTAATAGGGCGACCTTTAGACCTTCTTGCCATCTTTTAAAACCTATTACTTTAAATTTTTGAATTATCTTCGTCGTTATCAGCGATATCTTCATTGCTATCTATGATATCTTCACCACGTCTTTCATTATCTGTACGAACTGCAGTTTCAACTAGGTTAGAAATACGCATACCATCCATTAATGATGTATCTAATACAAATTTAAGGTCTGGCATGATACGCGCGCGTATACGTTTACCTAAAAGAGAACGGATATAACCCGTTGCATCATTTAATATTGCTACACTATTTTTACCACTATTTTCATCTTTTTGATCTAAGACAGTTATAAAGATTCTTGCGTAAGATAAATCACGAGATACTTCAACAGCTGAAACCGTTACAAAACCTAAACGTGGATCTTTTATTTCTCTTTGTAAAATCTGTGCTATTTCTTTTTGAATAGACTGACTTACGCGATCTGTACGAGAAAACTCTCTCATTTTATCACTCTTTAATTTACATAAACTTTAGTTAATTTAAAGTTTAAAAATTTTAAAATTCTTAAAATACGAATGGGGGCTAAAGCCCCCATTCATTCATTTTGAAATTACTAAAAATTATAGTGAGCGTTGAACTTCAACAATTTCAAATACTTCAATTTGATCGCCAACTTTAACATCGTTGTAGTTCTTAACACCGATACCACATTCCATACCGTTTCGAACTTCTTGAACATCATCTTTAAAGCGACGTAGTGACTCAAGTTCACCTTCGTATATAACAATATTATCACGTAAAACGCGAATTGGGCTACTACGTTTAATTGTACCTTCAGTAACCATACAACCTGCGATGGCACCAATCTTAGGAGACTTAAATACATCACGAACTTCAGCAAGACCAATGATCTCTTGCTTAAATTCCGGTGCTAACATACCAGACATTGCTTGTTTAACTTCTTCAATCAATGCGTAGATAACACTGTAGTAACGTAAATCTAAGTTCTCTGTTTCAATTACTTTACGAGCTGAAGCATCAGCACGTACATTGAAACCAACTACGATTGCATTTGAAGCAGCAGCAAGTGTTGCATCAGTTTCAGTGATACCACCGACACCAGTACCAACAATTTTAACTTTAACTTCATCGGTTGAAAGTCTCAATAATGAATCAGTAATTGCTTCAATTGAACCTTGTACATCAGCTTTAAGTACAACATTAACTTCAGAAACATCACCTGAAGTCATATTTGCAAACATATTTTCAAGCTTCGCTTTTTGTTGACGAGCAAGTTTAACATCACGGAATTTACCTTGACGATAAAGTGCAACTTCACGCGCTTTCTTCTCATCTTTAACAACAGTCGCTTCATCACCTGCAGCTGGAATACCTGATAAACCTAAGATTTCAACTGGAATTGCAGGACCTGCAGAAGTTATATCTTTACCATTTTCATCACGCATAGCTCTTACACGGCCATATTCTTGACCACATAAAACAATATCGCCTTTATTCAAAGTACCTTCTTGAATAAGTACAGATGCAACTGGACCACGACCTTTATCTAGACGAGATTCAATAACAACACCAGCAGCCATACCTTCCTTCGATGCTGTAAGTTCTAACACTTCAGATTGTAATAATATTTGCTCTAGTAAAGAATCAACATTCTCACCTGTTTTAGCTGAAATGTGAACAAATGGTACATCACCACCCCATTCTTCAGGTATAACATCATGTTGAGAAAGTTCGTTCTTAACGCGATCTGGATCTGCGCCTTCTTTATCTATCTTATTAACAGCAATGATAAGTGGTACTTCAGCAGCTTTAGCATGCTGAACAGCTTCAACGGTTTGCGGCATAACACCATCATCAGCTGCAACGACTAATACTACGATATCTGTTGCTTTTGCACCACGAGCACGCATTGATGTGAATGCCGCGTGACCTGGAGTATCTAAGAACGTAATCATACCGTTTTCAGTATCTACATGATATGCACCGATATGCTGCGTAATACCACCAGCTTCGCCGTCAGCTACTTTAGCTTTACGGATGTAATCAAGTGTTGAAGTTTTACCATGATCAACGTGCCCCATTACGGTAACAACAGGCGCACGAGATTCTTTATGACCTGCTTCGCCACGATCTGAAAGAACATGCGTTTCTAATTCATTTTCTTTAACGAGAACAACTTTAAAGCCCATTTCTTCTGCAACAAGTTGTGCAGTTTCTTGGTCGATGATTTGGTTAATTGTAACCATATCACCCATTTTCATCATCGCTTTTACAACTTCAACACCTTTAACTGACATTCTGTCAGCTAAATCAGCAACACTGATAGTTTCGCTGATACGAACATCTTTTGTTTTAACTTCACCAGTTGGTTTTGTAAAACCATGTTGTAATGAAGTTGGCGCTTTAAGTTTAGCTTTACCACGACCTTTACCACGTAAAGTAGTTTGAGCAGCAGGCTTTTTCTTCTTGCGACGACGATCACTTTTAGCTTCTTTAGCTTCAGTTTCATCTTCTGCAGCACGCGCAGCAGTTGAAGTGGTTACGTGTAAATCAGCTGTTGCTTCAGCTTTTTTACGCGCTTCTTCTTCAGCTTTCCAACGCGCTGCATTTTCTTCAGCAAGTTTACGCGCAGCTTCAGAAAGCTTAGCGCCTTCTTCTTCAGCTTTTTTACGTGCAGTTTCATCAGCAATGTTTTGAATACGCTGTGCTTCTTGGCGCTCTTTTGCAATTCGTTGCGCCTCTTCTTTACTTACAACCTTTTTAGGTTGTGCAGCAGCTTTACGCGCAGCTAATGCTTTTTCTTTCGCTTCTTGCTTCGCTTTAACTTCCGCTTCATGCTTTAATTTTGCAGCCGCTTCAGGGTTCGCTTTTTGCTTAGCTGCTAATTCTGCATTTTGCTCAGCTTTTACTGCAGCTTCTTTTTCAACAGCACGTTCAGCCAAGCGCTTTTGTAATGCTTCTGCATCTTTACGGGCTTGCTCTTGCTGTTGTTCTTGTACTGCGCTTTTTTTAGCGTAAGTACGTTTTTTACGAACTTCAACTTGAACTGATTTTTTACCTTTAACGTTTAAAGTACTTTTACTTTTTCGTTGTAATGTCATTTTAGCCGGTTCAGTTGTACCTGTACCACCGTGCTGCTTGCTTAAGTGATCTAGCAAAGTTGTTTTTTCAACATCGGATACACTATCTATATCCGATTTTTTAATACCTGCTTGTGCTAACTGTTTAACCAATTTATCAACAGTTGTGCCTATATCACTGGCTAGCTTTTTTACGCTTACATCTGCCATCTACTTGTTATCTCCGTCAATAAATTATTCGTTAGCGAACCAGCATATATTACGAGCAGCCATTATTAGCTTGCCAGCTTCTTCATCAGGAAGCTCCGTAATCTCTACTAATTCATCAATACCTTGTTCTGCCAAGTCTTCTAAAGTGATTACACCTTTACTCGCCATAACAAATGCTAAATGTTTTTCTAAGCCCTCAAGGGCTAATAAATCTTCAGCTGGATGTGCATCTTCTAATGTTTCTTCAGATGCTAATGCTTTTGTGGTAATTGCTGCTTTTGCACGATTACGCAGCTCTTCAACTGTTTCTTCGTCTAAATCACCAATTTCCATAAATTCTGCTACTGGGATATAAGCAACTTCTTCTAAAGAAGAAAAACCCTCTTCTATTAGTAAAGTTGCAAAGTCCTCGTCTAAATCTAAGTTTTCCGTAAATAACGTCATTAACTTATCTGATTCAGCTTGATTCTTTTCAGCCATATCATCTACAGTCATTACATTTAGTTCCCAACCCGTAAGTTGCGTTGCTAAACGAATGTTCTGACCGTTACGACCGATAGCTTGTGCTAAGTTATCTGATTCAACCGCGATATCCATAGAATGAGTATCTTCATCCATAACGATTGAAGCGACTTCTGCTGGCGCCATTGCATTAATAACAAATTGAGCTGGATTATCATCATATAAAACGATATCAATACGTTCGCCACCAAGTTCTGTCGAAACAGCTTGAACACGAGCACCACGCATACCAACACACGCACCAACTGGGTCAATACGTTTATCATTTGACTTAACAGCTATTTTTGCACGAGAGCCTGGATCACGAGCTCCTGCTTTAATATCAATTGTTTCTTCGCCAACTTCTGGCACCTCAATGCGGAATAATTCAATCAACATTTCAGGTTTTGAACGTGTCACAAATAATTGCGCACCACGTGCTTCAGGTTTTACATCGTAAAGTAAACCACGAACACGATCTCCTGGGCGAAAGTTTTCACGCGGTAACATGTCATCACGGTATATTACTGCTTCAGCATTATTACCTAAATCTAGCATAACAGCTTCACGTGTTGCTTTTTTAACAACACCAGTTACCATTTCTCCGACTTGATCTTGATATGCTTCAACAACTAAAGCGCGCTCAGCTTCACGTACTTTTTGTACTATGACTTGCTTAGCAGTTTGCGTTGTTACACGATCAAATTTGATTGAATCTATTTGATCTTCAATAAATTCACCCAATTTTATCTCTGGCTCTTCATATTGAGCGGCTTCAAAAGTTATTTCTTTAAATGGGTTCTCTAAACAACCTGTTTCTGGATTTGATTCAACAACCATCCAACGACGAAATGTATCGTATTCACCGGTTTTACGGTCAATTGATACTCTTACATCAATGTCACCTTCGTGCTTTTTCTTTGTTGCAGTTGCTAGAGCGATTTCTAAAGCTTCAAAAATCTTCTCTTTTGGAACTGCTTTTTCATTGGAAACGGCTTCCGCTACCAATAATATCTCTTTTGCCATTTTATATGCCTCGCTGCTTTAATTCCTTTATGCTTAATAAAAATTTAGCAGTTAAAATTTAGCAATTATATTTGCTTTTTCGACGTTACCTAGCATGATCATGAAATCAGAACCATCTATAGATAAATTCAACATATCGCCTTCTACCGATATCAAATCGCCCTTAAAATTACGACGACCATCTTGAGGAAGCTTTGTTCTTAACCTAACTTCTTCACCCAGTGCTTTTTTATAATGTTCAAGCTTGAACAAAGGACGATCTATACCAGGAGAAGATACTTCCAAATTGTATTCATTTGTTATTGGATCTTCGACATCTAAAATTGCGCTTATTTGACGACTTACATCAGCACAATTATCAACCGTAATTCCCTCAGCATTTTGTAAATTTTCAATATATACTCGCAAAGTAGAATGCTGGCCAGCTCGAACAAACTCTAGGCCAAGTAATTCAAAACCTAATGCTTCAACGGCAGGTTCTAACATAGCTGTTAAATCTTGCTCTAGCTTAGTCACAAAAATCCTCCATACAGACAAAAAAGGGCTAAGTGCCCACAATAACCAATTACATTAAATAATTGTTTTCACTTATTTAATAAAACTGATATTTATAATGCTTCAGAAACAACAACGCCCCTCTCTAAGGGGCGCACACCTGAAGCATAAAAATGTGTGCCCTCGTGGGCTTGCGTATAAACTTTAATGTTGAATTAAAACACTAAAACGCAAAATGCGCATTACCAGAATGCGCCATAACCATCATTATCAGTGTAAACCGATAATGGCTTGGTTGCGGGAGCTGAAAAAATTTTAATAGCTCAATGAACAAATAAATTTAATTAAATATTCAACACCGCTTTATGATGGCAGGGATTATAATTTCCCGCAGCTAATTTAGCAACCTTTGAATCGCTTATTTTTTAAGATAAAGCTGATGACGCAAATATTTATCAATACCTTTTTAGTCAGGTAAATAAATTTAGTACTCTAATGTATTGAATAAATATATTTTTAAGCATTAGCGATTAAAAATCTATTTTATGATTCAGACTGTTTTTCTACCATTAAATGCATGAGATAGTGTCATCCCATCAACTAAATCTAACTCACCGCCAACGGGCACACCATGTGCAATTCGAGATGCTTTAACTTGATGCTTTTGGCACAATTCAGCAATAAAATGCGCGGTAGTTTCACCTTCTATAGTCGGATTTGTAGCTAGAATGACTTCATTAACGTCGCTTGAAATTAAAACTGTTTCTAATTGGTCTAAACCAATTTCTTTTGGCCCAATACCATCGAGTGGTGATAGATGCCCCATCAATACAAAATAACGACCAATGTATTGACCCGTTTGTTCAATAGCAAGAATATCTGAAGGAGATTCAACAACACATAATAAACCTGAATCAATGCGCTTTACATTTTGACATAAATCACAAATAACCTCTTCGCAGAAAGTACGACATGATTGACAGTGCCCTATCTTTTCCATGGCATTTGTTAATGATTGACCTAATTGGCTGCCACCATGTCTATCACGCTCTAATAAATGAAAAGCAATTCTTTGTGCTGATTTTGGGCCGATACCAGGAAGACATCTTAATGCATCGATTAATTGAGAAAGGCTTGCAGATAATTTCATTGAATTCCATCTTAAGGCTTTAGGTTAAATTAATAAAAACTCTTGTCAATTTACATTGCCAAGAGTTTTTAAGATTAAGTATTGTCTGTCAATACCAAGTTAAAACGGCATTTTCATACCCGGTGGCATTTGCATTCCACCTGTTACTTTAGACATTCTTGATTCGCTTTCTTCTGCTACGCGACGTACAGCATCATTAGTTGCTGCAGCAACTAAATCTTCAATCATATCTTTATCATCTTCCATAAGACTTTCATCAATTTCAACACGACGCACATTATGGTTACCAAGCATAGTCACTTTAACTAAGCCTGCGCCGGCTTCACCAACAACTTCCATTTTAGCTATTTCTTCTTGGGCTTTTTGCATACGCTCTTGCATTTGCTGCGCTTGCTTCATCATGTTGCCCATTCCGCCTTTAAACATATTCTCTACTCTCTATTACATTTAACTAAATTTAAACTGAGCAAAAGATAAGGATTTCTTTTACTGATTACAAGCTTAAATACTTACAATTTACCTCGTACGTACACTCGAATCATCCATTAGTGCATCAAAACGAGAAACAAACTGTGTAATAACAGGATCTTGCTTTAATACTTCAGCTGCATGTTGCAACCTATCTGAATCAATCTTTTGTTGTATAAGGTAAGGTGAATTTTCAACTGTCCCTTCAAACTGTACTTGTAAATTAATCTTTTCATTTAAGACTTGAGATAAACTTGTTTGAAGTTGATCCCGTAACATCTGACTGTCTAGGTGTTGCTGCGATAAATCTACATTTAATAAAATCTGATTATCATTTTTTTGATATATTGAGTGTAAAGCAAACTGACGAATACGCCCACCCAACTCCATTTTATTTATCACATCAGCCCAATGATCTTTTTGATAGGCAAACTTAGTGTCACTCAAAGGGCTAATAAACCCTTCTGGTATTTCTATTACTTGCTTAACGATCTCTTCAACCTGATCTGTTTCACCAGATATTTGCACTAATAGCTCTGGTGCTAAATTTGCAGGGTCTGATTTTATCCTTTCATATATCTTTTGATTATTTATCAATACATTCGGCTTTAGCTCATCCTTTTTCCCTATATTAATTTTGCCCCTTTGGGGCTCAGTCTTTTTTATAACAGGTTCATTCTTAACTAGAGCAACTTGCTCTATATCTGAATTACTCGGCGCTGATAACTGCCCAGCACCTGATATATTTCTATTTGCTAAAATTCGTGCAATAGCTGATTGTGCACCAGACATCATTTTTGAAACATTAACTGACTCTTGAGCAGACTCGTTATTTGATTCTTTATTACCTGAAGGTAAAAGAGGTGCTTCAGTTGTTGTATTTTGTTGAGTGCAACTATATTGGTTTATTTGTTCATCAGCAACGTGCGTGGACTGTAGAATTTGAGCTTCATTTAGTACATCTTGTATTTGTGCATTAATGTCAGCTTCAGTTACATTATCATTTGAATCTTGATATCTATTTTGTTGCTCCAAAGTATTATTCACAGCATGTTCGGAAGACATAACCTGAACTGTATTTTCCACTTGTCTCTGAGTATTTATATCAATATTAGTCTCAGAAACTAGATTCTGTTTTTCCTCTTGCTTTATTGTTGAAGTGTCAGATAAATGATTTTTAGCTATAGGGGGTATCGATTTTGGAGTTATTTCAGTCGCTTTAGGTTTCTCTAGTATTTTTCGTAAATTAGCCATTTTATTACTTTGGCTACTTTTAACGTTTGAACTATCTTTGCTACTTGGAGCTGAAATTATTTGTGTGCTTGGTTCAAATGCAAGCAACCTAAGTAGCACCATTTCAAAACCTAACCTTACTTCTGGCGCCCACAATAAATCTTTTTTACCATTAAGTAATAATTGGTAATAAACTTGAATTTGTTCTGCACTACTTTGCAGGGCTAATTCAGTAATAAACTCTTCATTAGCATCATCTAAATTAGCTGCGCTTGGTACTAATTGGGTCATTAAAATTAAATGTGTCAGCGCCAGTAAGTCATCGAGCACTCGTGCATAGTTTGGATTTTGCAATGATATTTGAGATACAACTTTTAATAAACCTTCACCATCATTACATACAATTGCTACCAATAATTTTTGTGCCCAACTGTTATCCATCAAGCCTAACATGGTCATTATATACCTTGTTTCTAGTTGGCCATTGGTTTGCGCTATTGCTTGATCTGTTAAACTTAAAGCATCACGCATGCTGCCATCAGCTGCTTTTGCTAATAATTTAAGTGCTTCGAAATCAAAATTAAGTTGTTCTTTTTTTAATATTGTTTCTAGTTGAAGCTTTATTTCATTCTGTGTAAGCGCACTGAGATTAAATTGCAAACATCGAGATAAAATTGTGACTGGTAATTTTTGAGGATCTGTTGTCGCAAGTAAAAATTTCACATGTTCAGGCGGCTCTTCTAAGGTTTTAAGCAAAGCATTAAAACTATGCTTAGATAACATATGAACTTCATCTATTAGGTAGACTTTATATCGCCCTCTTGATGGTGCGTATTGTACGTTATCTAAAATTTCTCTGGTATCTTCTACCTTTGTTCTAGAAGCTGCATCAATTTCCAGTAAATCTATATATCTGCCTTCTTCAATATCCAAACAAGTAGAACAAATACCACAAGGTTCTGCTGTAATACCTTGTTCACAATTAAGACTTTTTGAGAATATTCGAGCTATCGTGGTTTTACCTACACCGCGTGTGCCAGTAAATAAATACGCATGATGCAACCTTTGCTGTTCAATACCATTAATTAAAGCCTGTTTAACATGGTTTTGACCCACTAACTGATGAAAATTTTGTGGTCGCCATTTACGTGCAAGAACCTGGTAGCTCATTTATTATTAATCCTTAAGATCATTTTATGGAAGTGATTATTCGCCTTCAAATTCCACTAATTTTAATATATTAATTCCTAAGCTCTTCATTTTTTCTTCACCACCTAATTCAGGTAATGATACAACAAATGCAGCGTCGGTCGCTTTACCACCTAAACGCTCAACTAATTTATAAGTCGCTTCAATTGTACCACCCGTTGCTAATAGGTCATCTACTAATAATACTTTATCACCTACTTCAATTGCATCTGTATGTAGCTCTAAAATATCTTCACCATACTCTAACTGGTAAGCTTGGCTAGTCACGGCTCTTGGTAACTTTCCTGGTTTACGAACGGGCACAAATGGAATCCCTAATGCGTATGACAAAGGTGCACCAAAAATAAAACCTCGCGCTTCCGTACCTATGATCTTTGTAAAACCTCTGTTTTTATAATTATCGGCAAATAAATTAATAACAGCTTTAAAAGCGTCAGGATCAGCCATTAAAGTTGTCACATCACGAAACATAATGCCAGGTTTTGGGTAGTTAGGAACAGTTGCTATGCTTGATTTTATTTTATTAATGATTGACTGTGTCATTTTTGACTCTAGAAATTTTATAACTCATTAAGCGTATTATACCAAAGCCACTTCAAGATGCGAGTTTCAGATGGAATTAAAATATACCTTAACAAATAACGTTCAGTGTACAAAACTCTTGCTATTTACCATATTTCAGACACAAAAAAACGGTTTATTGCTAAACCGGATTTTTTAATATTTGGTGCGGAGATGGGGCGGGACTTGAACCCCCATACTCTAAAGCCCCCCCCTCAAGAACACTTACTAAAACGCCATAAAAAACGACTAAACGTAAATCTGTAATGATCAACTATATCTGGAAAGTTTTAACCACCCTTTTCATTTCCTGATATTTTTGATGTGGTGTTATATAATTTAAATCTGAATGATGTCGTTTTAATTATAAAAACGAATTTAGAAATAGTTGCATCTTCAATATTAGTTATTGCTGCAATTCAATTATTAGCTTGGTTTTTAAGCAGCTATTGGAACAAAGGTAATAACTTATTAATGGCTAAAAATTTTCCATCCACAAAAAGAAAAAGTAGTTTCTATACTAGAAAAATCACTGATTTTGTCACTCCAAGTAAATTAGTATTAGCCTTATTAAGTTATGGAGTAACATTCATTCTTGTTTTTTATATTGCCTTTGAAGAACGATGGTTTGAGAACTCAAATAAGGCATTGCTACTAGGGGCTGTTGA
Source organism: Pseudoalteromonas sp. NBT06-2 (assembly GCF_002276045.1). Taxonomy (GTDB): domain Bacteria; phylum Pseudomonadota; class Gammaproteobacteria; order Enterobacterales; family Alteromonadaceae; genus Pseudoalteromonas. Next base: position 48,995 of record NZ_NQMR01000014.1, read on the forward strand.
TCTTTCAGGGTTAAATTTTGTTCGAGATAAAAGCATTTTAGTCGCGGCGAGTAGTGTGTAGCTTAGTCATTCTAAGTAAATACGACTCAACAAAGAATAAAATGCTTTTAGCCGAATCCTTCGGACAGCGTTTGTTGGGCATTTTTACTGCGTTATCGCCTTTTTATGTGGCACAACCACATGACAAAGCCTCTGCCTTGTATAAATGCCCAACAATTCGCTGCAAAAGTAATCTCGAAAGATCAACAGCCCCTAATACTATTGAATACTTCGATGGTTAGTTACTTAGCATGGCTATTATTTAATCGCTTATATGGTAAGAAAAAAACATTTTATTACCAATGATAATCATTTAAAACTTATTGCAGAAAAATGTAAAAATTTACCTATTATCTTATTCTGTAAAGTATTTTTATAACGGGTATTTCTCTTATGAGAACATTTGATTTCGTATTAGTGTGATTTCGTATTAGTGTGATTTCGTATTAGTGTTTCGTATTAGTGTGATTACCAAACTTAATCTGGCATTTTTGAACACTAGAGTGCGATATCTTCCGACAATCGACTAAAAGCTCATAGTTGACGTAACAACATGAAAAGCTTAATCTCAGCTTAGAGTGATAAACGGAACATGAGCAGTAGAAATTAGAAATGAATTTAAATGCCAAACCTTACCTTCAAGGGATAGATTTAAAGAGAGATAAAATTGAAAACATGGAGGACTTTCCTTTTTCAATTCCTACTATTAAAGGGCTAGATTATTTAGAATTTCACCCTGATGTAACTTTTTTTGTTGGTGAAAATGGTGCAGGTAAATCTACATTAATAGAGGCTATTGCCTCAGCTATGGGCTTAAATCCAGAAGGCGGTAATAAAAACACGACATTTGCCACTGAGAAAACGCACTCAAACCTAGGTGATTATTTAAAAACATATAAAAGCTTCAAAAAACCCAAAGATTATTATTTCCTCCGTGCAGAAAGCTTTTATAACGTAGCTACATACATGGATAACTTAGTTCCGCCACCAATTCAAGGATATGGCGGGAAATCTCTGCACCAACAATCCCATGGTGAGTCTTTTATGGCTACTATTAAAAATAAGTTAAAAGGTAATGGTTTATATATTATGGATGAGCCAGAAGCCGCTCTTTCACCTAACCGACAACTAGAAGCTATATCTGTCATTCATCAGTTAGTTGAAAATGGTTCTCAACTGATTATTGCAACTCATTCGCCAATATTACTTGCTTATCCAAGAGCTAAGATTTACTTCTTTAGCCAAGCTGGGATTCATGAAACTTCGTACCAAGATACTGAACATTTCGAAGTAACCAAAAATTTCCTGAATCGTCACGAGCAAATGTTGAAAATTTTGATGTCTGAATAAGTTAGCCTTACTTCTGCTCTTGACACAAAGAACTAAACCGCTCTGCGGTAATGGTGCTAACTTCCAGCTTCAGTATTCGTAACATATTATCTTTTTCCACTCTAATATTTGAGGCATCTTGCCTCACTTAAAATGGAGAAACTCTCATGAACATCAGTCAATATTTTTCAGAACCACTTCTCACCGTATTAATCAAGATATGATCATGCGTAAGCTTGCCACTAAAACTCAAATTGCTTAGGCACAGGTAAAATCAATAAGAATAAAAAAACGATGCAGCCTTGATGAGCTGCTTTCTGAGTACATCGATTATGCCACTTTATATTGATCCAGCTATATAACGTTTAATAACACGATCATGGAAGGTTCGATAAACTTAACGACCATTCGCTGTTCCTAAAGAAGACCTTAATCTTTTCAACCAGTAACGTCAACAATACGCACAAAAGTAATATTCGTAATAATACAAACAGCTAACTAAGTTCTTTTCCATCAGAACACTTGAAACAACAAGCTTTAGATACTTCCCCTAACATTTACAACCAGAATATATTATTCAGATTAAGTGTATTGATTTGATGGTTTGGTGGGTATTTTAAAATCGAACAATTGAATGGCATATCAGATTAAAGATATAAATTTTATCGAACTTCAAAACAAACATAATATTAATTTCAGGAAAATAACTACAGAGTTAGCCAACCTTCTCAGGAATAATTAGCAACCAATTAGCAATCAAACGGAAAAGGCCGATTCATCACGAATCGGCCTTTAAATGTCTATTTGTATAAGTTTAGTGGTGCGGATGGGGGGACTTGAACCCCCACGACCTAAGTCACCAGCCCCTCAAGCTGACGCGTCTACCAATTCCGCCACATCCGCGCAATACTAAACTATACTATCTATTTTACTAAGTTAACTTGCTTATTTTGAGGAAAATAAACCTACTTAGCTTTTAAATCCGCAATCCCTTCTAGGTTGCCTGTCTACCAATTTCACCACATTCGAATTTTATTCTCTAAGGTTACTTCGGTACGTCTGAACCTTTATTTTCAGTAGCTGTCGGTACATCTTCAGTACCTGGAGCTAGTTGAGTTTCAACAGCTGGTACTGTTGATAAATCTGACCATTCATCTGTTTTTTTAATTTGTCCTGCTGTCAAATTACCTAAAACGATGCTTAATACAAAAAATACACTTGCTAAAACTGTTGTTGTTTTAGTCATAAAGTTACCAGCACCACTTGAACCAAATACGGTTGCAGATGCGCCAGCTCCAAAAGATGAGCCCATATCTGCGCCCTTGCCCTGTTGGATTAAAACCATGCCGATTAAAGCCAAAGCGGTAATTAAATAAACTACTAAAAATATTTCGTACATCTTATGCGTTCCTTTGGGCACTATTACAGATATTAACAAATGCATCTGGTTTTAGGCTTGCGCCACCAATCAAACCGCCATCTATATCTGCTTGTGCAAACAACAATTCGCTATTTTGATCATTAACACTTCCACCATATAGAAGTGCAATGTTTTGTGACACAACAACATCTAAAGCTGCTATCTCATCTCGTATAAATTTGTGCACTTTTTGTGCTTGTTCGGGGGATGCTGTTTTACCAGTACCAATAGCCCAAACGGGCTCGTATGCTATCACAGAATTAACAAGTGCTGCTACACCTAATTTATTAATTACTGCATTTATTTGTTCAGACACCACAGATTCAGTTATACCCTGCTCTCTTTGCTCTTCACTTTCACCTACACATAGAATAGGTATTAAATTATATTTTTGTGCTTTTTCAAATTTAGCAGCAACATCATCATTTGACTCACCATAAATACTACGGCGTTCAGAATGACCAACTAAAGTATATTTACACCCTATTTCAGAAACTAACTTTGCATCTACCTCTCCAGTAAATGCGCCAGGTTCTTCATGAGATACAGTTTGAGAACCAGCATTAATGCCAACCTCTAATACTTTAGATAAAAGCGGAAAAGGAGGAAAAATTAATACATCAATATTATTATTTGACGCGCTTTTCAATGTATCTGCCATTTTACTGACTAGCTCAACAGAGCCATTCATTTTCCAATTGCCAGCTACGATTGGTTTACGGGATGCCATTTTAGCCTCTTTTTAAGTTACCAATAAATAAAGCGGGCGAATCTTAACGTGACTAGCCCGTTGTTTCAAGTAATTATCTAGTTCAAGCGCTTTGATTGCTCACAGATTCAACAACTTCTGCTATTTTTTTCGAATAATCGAAAACTTGTTTTTCATGTTCAGCTTCAACCATTACTCGGATCACAGGTTCAGTTCCAGACTTTCTTAATAAAACTCTTCCCTTGCCTGCCAGCAATTCTTCAACTTCTTGAACTGCTTCTATTACTTGAGGGTTAATTGTTGGATCAGTACCTTTATGATAACGGACATTAATCATATTCATAGGGTATTTCACAAAACCTTTGCCTAAATCCTCTAAAGTTTTGTTTTGTGCAATCATTGCAGCCAAAATTTGCAAACTAGATATTATACCGTCGCCAGTTGAAGTCAGCTCTAAATTCAAAATATGTCCTGAACTTTCACCGCCTACTTTCCAACCTTTTTGTTTGAGCAACTCCATTACATAACGGTCACCTACTTTGGAACGCTCAAACTGAATCCCTTTTTCTTTTAAAGCATTCTCAAGGCCCATATTAGACATCACAGTGCCAACAACGCCTCCGCCTAATGTGTTTGTTTCAAAAGCTTGGCTAGCTATGATATAAACTATGTCATCACCATCAAATACACGACCTTTATGATCAACCATCATGACACGATCACCATCACCGTCATATGCAATACCTACGTCTGCTTTTGTTTCAAGTACTTTGCGAACTAACGCTTCAACATGAGTGGCACCACATTTTTCATTAATGTTGATGCCATCAGGCTCACATGCGTAAGTAACGACTTCTGCACCTAGCTCTTCCAATACTGAAGGTGCTATATGATAGGTTGCACCATTGGCACAATCAACTACAACCTTAAGACCATCTAATGATAATGTCTGTGGGAACTGGCTTTTACAAAATTCAATATAACGACCATCAGCATTATCTAAACGTTTAGCTTTACCTAGCTGCTCAGATGAAACACATGTCATTGTTTCGTCTAACATAGCCTCCATTTCAAGTTCAACTTTATCATCTAATTTAAGACCCTTACTTGAAAAGAACTTAATACCATTATCATAATATGGATTATGAGATGCACTGATCACGATACCCGCTTCAGCGCGAAAAGTTTCCGTTAAATATGCAACAGCAGGTGTTGGCATAGGGCCTAATAAAACAACATCAATGCCCGCAGCAATTAAACCTGCTTCTAATGAAGTTTCAAGTAAATAGCCTGAAATACGAGTATCTTTACCTATTATTACTTTTTGTGTACCAGATTTAGCAAGTACTTTACCTGCAGCCCAACCAAGCTTAAGTGCAAATTTAGGTGTAATTGGGTATTCACCAACTAAACCGCGTACACCATCGGTGCCAAAATATTTTCTATCCGACATTCACTTTTCCTTTCTTATCTAAACCTTTTTCACATGCTTGCCATACTTTTAACACATCAAATGTTTGTGCGACATCATGTACTCTAATTATTTTCGCACCTTTTTGAGCGGCTATAAGCGCACCAGCTAAGGACCCAGCTAATCTCTCATTAGTATCTCTATTTAATAAATTTCCAATCATAGACTTTCGAGATAAACCGGCTAAAATTTCACAGCCTATCGTTTTAAAAACATCTATTTTGTTTAAGATTTCATAGTTGTGTGCCAAGGTTTTACCAAAACCAAATCCAGGATCTAATATGATTTGTTTTTTATCTATTCCATGAGTTTCACACGCTTTGATTCTTTGGAAAAAAAAATCATTTATATCTGACATTAAATCACTATAACTTGGCGCACTTTGCATTGTTCGTGGTTGCCCTTGCATATGCATTATACATACAGGTACATTTAAACTTGCTGCGGTTTGTAAAGCATCAGGCTCTTGTAGCGCTCTGACATCATTAATAAAGTCAGCACCGACATCAACGGCTTTCGCCATTACTTGTGCTTTGCTTGTATCTATAGAAATGACACAATCTGATTTTTTTCTGAGTGCTTTAATAACTGGAATAACACGGTTTAATTCATCAACTACTGATACATTAGCTGCACCTGGACGAGTTGATTCTCCGCCAATATCAATAATAGTTGCACCTTGCTCAATTAATTCTAGGGCTTTATTGACAGCGCTATCATATGTTATATGGTTGCCACCATCCGAAAAAGAGTCTGGGGTAACGTTAAGAACCGCCATTATATGCGGGTGGCTAAGATCGAGTTCTCTGCCTCTGGGTAGTTTTAAAATAGACATAATTCACATCATTGCTATGAAAACTTTAATTTTCAACATAATAAAAAACCCCGATGTTTCGGGGTTTTTTGTTTTACTTATTCTACAGATTTATTATCTGTATCATCAAGCTTTGATTCATCTTTTTTCTCAGGTTCTTCCCTTACCTTTATGTCAGGTTTTTCTGAGGGTTTTGATTTTTTATCATCTCTCGATTGTTGCTTTTGATCATGTAAATCTCTTGGCTCTCTGACTGGCTTTCTAGCCATCAAATCATCAATTTGACCCGCATCAATTGTTTCGTATTTCATCAGACAATCTTTCATAGCATGTAGAACATCAATATTATCTTTTAATATTTGCTCTGCTCTTTGATAGTTACGATCTGAGAAATCGCGTATTTCTGCATCAATTAATTGAGCTGTATCAGCAGACATACTATTTGATTGAGATGTGGTTTTACCTAAAAAAACTTCACCTTCTTCTTTTGCATAAAGAAGTGGTCCTAGTTTATCACTTAAACCCCATTGAGTTACCATTTTACGTGCAATATCTGTTGCACGTTCAATATCATTTGATGCTCCGGTTGAAACACGATCTGAGCCATAAATAATATCCTCAGCAATACGACCACCATAAAGGCTCGAAATCATCGATTCTAATAAACGCTTAGAATGACTTATACGGTCTTTTTCTGGTAAGTACATAGTCACACCTAAAGCACGACCTCTAGGAATAATAGATACTTTATAAACCGGATCATGATCTGGTACTAAGCGTCCTACGATTGCATGTCCTGCTTCATGATAAGCAGTCATTTCTTTCTCTTCTTCGCTCATAACCATAGACTTACGTTCTGAGCCCATCATTATTTTATCTTTAGCAGCATCAAACTCAGCCATATTAACAACACGTTTATTATTACGTGCTGCAAATAATGCAGCTTCATTTACAAGGTTCGCTAAATCAGCACCAGAAAATCCAGGTGTTCCACGCGCTATTACCTCAGCTTCGACATCATCTCCTAAAGGTACTTTACGCATATGAACTTTAACAATTTGCTCACGACCTCTGATATCAGGTAAACCAACAACAACTTGACGGTCAAAACGACCTGGACGAAGTAATGCTGGATCTAAAACGTCTGGACGGTTAGTAGCCGCAATAACAATGATACCTTCATTACCTTCAAAACCATCCATCTCAACTAACATTTGGTTTAATGTTTGCTCACGCTCATCATGCCCCCCCCCCATACCAGCACCACGTTGGCGACCTACAGCATCGATTTCATCAATAAAGATAATACAAGGAGATGCTTTTTTAGCTTGCTCAAACATATCACGAACACGAGATGCCCCAACACCAACAAACATTTCCACAAAGTCAGAACCTGAAATTGCAAAGAATGGTACTTTCGCTTCACCAGCAACAGCTTTAGCTAATAGCGTTTTACCTGTTCCTGGAGGTCCTACCATAAGTACACCTTTAGGAATACTGCCACCTAGTTTTTGATATTTGCTTGGATCACGCAAGAAATCAACCATTTCGGTCACATCTTCTTTCGCTTCATCACATCCTGCAACATCTTTAAAGGTGACTTTAATTTGGTCTTCGCTCATCAAACGTGCTTTACTTTTACCAAATGACATCGCGCCTTTACCGCCACCGCCTTGCATTTGTCGCATGAAGAAAATCCACACACCAATAAGCAATAGCATAGGAAACCAAGAGATGAAGATACTTGCTAAGAAAGATTGCTCCTCAGGAAGTTTACCAACTACATTCACACCATTTTTCAATAGATCATTCAGTAAATCCTCATCATGCATAGGAACTACTGTTTCAAAACGCTCACCATTTCCTTTTATACCTGTGATGATGCCTTGAGTACGATCCACCTGAACTTCACGTACTGCTTTTGTACGCACATCAGATACGAATTGAGAATAGCTCATTTGGCGATCTGAAGATCCACCAGGATTAAAGCTTTGAAACACCGACATTAAAACAACGGCGATGACTAACCACAATATTAGATTTTTGACCATATCACTCAAGAAGTTAACCTCTTGTTTCCAATTAAATTAAAATTACCAACAGTAGAATATCTTAATGTACTACAGTTTGTATCCTGTAGCTACTATATATACTTCTCGTGAACGTGCTCTAGACGAATCAGGCTTTCTAATTTTGACCGTGTTAAAGCTCGCTCTTACAATTTTTACAAATTGCTCAAATCCTGCACCTTGAAATACTTTTACTGCAAAACCTCCATTTTTTTTTAATACTTGATGACACATATCCAAAGCCAGCTCAACTAAGTACATACAACCGGATTGATCAACCGATAAATTACCACTAAAATTTGGCGCCATATCAGATAAAACTAAATCTACATTTTTACCATCAATTCTTGTAAGTAGCGCATTAAGCACGCCCTCATCTCTGAAATCGCCTTGTAAGAAGTCAACACCAGCAATCGGATCCATAGGTAAGATATCACAGGCAATCACAGTGCCATCCATACCAGCATGTTCTACACAATATTGTGACCAACCTCCAGGAGCCGCCCCTAAATCTACTACGGTAGCGCCCTTTTTGATTAGTTTATCTTTTTGTTGTAGCTCTTCAAGCTTAAATACAGCACGAGATCTAAAACCTCTTTTTTTCGCTTCATTTACATAATAGTCATCAAAATGCTCTTTCATCCAGCGTTGCGAACTAGCTGACTGCTTCTTATTTGTCATCTTTTTGCTCAATTATATTATTTAACAAAATACTCAACATATTAGTATTATTTAATAGATGGCGGTAGAATACTCATAATTCAAGCTTTATCCAGTGAAAAATGTAACATTATGAAATTATCAAACAAACAAAAGCAATTTTTAAAAGGCGAAGCACATAGCCTTAAACCCGTTGTATTACTAGGTTCTAACGGCCTAACTGAAGGTGTAATTGTTGAAATTCAAAGCGCTCTTGAAATACACGAATTAATTAAAGTCAAAGTTCCGACGGATGATCGCGAAACTAAAAAACTTATTTTTGATGCAATTATTCGAGAAACTGGTGCTGAAAAACTACATACAATTGGACATACAGTTGTTTTATACCGCCAAAGCGTTGAGAAAAAGATTCAATTACCTCGTAAGTAATTTAAAAATTTCAATAAAAAAGGTTAACTTAAGTTAACCTTTTTTATTTTAGGGTATTAAATCACATACTTTAAAATTATACGATATATCCTTTATTAACTAAATTTATATCAAAATATGAATCAAATTGTTTATATCTTATCGGTCGCAGCAAATAACTGAACACTCATAAAACATTAACGAATCAATACTGATTTCATACCATATCCTTATTTTTATATTCTAAAAGTACACGATCAATAAAATCTGTTGTGAGTTCATTAATTAAACCTGTTTCAGCATTTAACATTAAACTAAACCCGATATTAAGCCTGGGTAATATTACGATATCTGCACGATAACCTTGAACCCAACCGCTATGGTAATACATTTTCTCACCAGCATAGTCATATATTCGCCAACCTAATCCATAATGTGCTTTTTTTAAATTATTTCGCCAAACACGTCGCTTTAATTCTTTATTTGTTTTTGTATAAGTAAAAACTTGTTGAGATAAAACCATATCATTTAATACATTAGGGTATGACCCTAGTTGTGCTTTAAGCCATTGCACCATATCGGATGCACTTGCATTGACTCCTGCTGCAGGTTCAACTTTATAATAGTTTTGTTTAAGTTTTGCTGTATGCCATCTTTTACGTCCACGTACATGTGGATGAGCATAATCTTCGTCAGCTACCATAGCTTGGTAACCAACACTTGCGTTTTTCATATTCAAAGGTTTAAATAAAAATTGGTTCAACCACTCATTATAACTTAATCCCGTACTTTGTTCTGTAATATTCCCAATTAAACTAAACATCACATTTTGATAACCATAACATCTTCCCGGTATACATAACGGTTCTACATCGGTTAGTTTATTAACGATATCAGGATATTTCATTCTAGATTCGATTAAATTGTCATAAGCATTAGGTACTAAACCACTTGAATGGCTTAATAAATGATAAATTTTTAAAGACTCATCAAAATTTGAAAAGTGCACGCCTTGTAAATATTTATCTACAGGATCATTGAGTGAAAAGGCGCCTTGCGCGGCCAACTTAGAAGCTAAGGAACCTGCAAATGTTTTTGAAATAGAAGCGAGCCTAAATCGAGTCTGCTCAGTGATCGGTTGGCCATTTTTTAATTTTGTAACTCCGAAGCCTAGCGCAATTGAAAGTGAATTTGGTTTCACTATTGCTAAAGCAGCGCCTGGAATTGCTTTTTTATTCAGTGATTTTTTTAAATGCTTAATATAAGACTCTGTTAACCCATTCCATTTTTGTGTATTACCCTGAGAATAAAAACTAATTAAAACAACACACAATGTAAAAATATACTGCATTCCACTCTCTAAAATAATATAAGTTCATTTACAATTTTATCACATCAATAAATGAAAGGGCACAATCTCTTTATGATCAGCCATTAGATAACTTTAATACTCTAGGGTATAATTGACTTTTTAGTACCTATTTATTATTTGGGTATATATTTTCTTTCAGGGAACAGCATGCGTTTATTGATAGTTACCAGTTTTATGATTTTATTATTTGGATGCCATCTAACAAAACCTTTAGCGCCATTATTAGAAATGCCAAAAGTACCACAATTGAATTATCAAAAATTTCAAATTGAATATATTAAAACTGAACAAGAAAAACTATCTTCATTACAAATAAAATCAGTTCAATTACCCGCTCACCAAATAACCAAAAAGCAAACTATTGCATTTGATTTATCTAAAGCAGAGGTAAGCTATGATTTAGCTAGAATATTTAATGAGCAATTTAAAAAAATAGATCTAAAGCCTGTTTCAGATACAATTAATACTGAATATAAACTGACATTAAATAAAATCACCCATAAGATAGGCGCTCAAGTTCATTTTGAATTAAAAAATAAAAGTAGGATGAAAGGCATAGTTGATAACAAATTGATAGCTAAAATGTGTGACTCTATGGATACTATTATTAGTTTGCGTTTAACGCATACAAAATCAGGGGATGTGGTTTGGTTTGCGCAAAGTGAAATTAACAGCTCAAACTACCCCACGACACCATTAAGTTTTAAATTTAACTTCTATGAAATAATTAACAATAAAAAACAAATTAGTTTATTTATTACCAATCATAATACTGAAGAAGCCAGAATTATACGAGCACAAACTCCTGTATCAATTCCTAGCTATATAATTTCGACTCATTCCAGTGATTTAGTTAAAGTTTCTGGAGTATGTTCACAAACTGAAGCTAATGATTTAGCAGAAAAAATCAGCCAATATCTTATTAAGAATTTAGTGAATAAACTTAAAATAAGTGATATATATATGTGATCCTACATTTTCTTACAGTCACAACACAATATTTCACAATATAATAACAACTGCTAAATACTTAAAATGCGAAAAGGTTTCTATGTTAAAGGGTCTTTCAATCAAAACTTTATTAAAAATACTCTGTTTAACAATTTGGTTAAGCCCCATAGTCACCCATGCAAGTAATAGACTCTATGCCGACAATGACTTAGAGCCTATAAAAGGTTTTTCTTGGGATTGGAGCTTTGGCGCAGGTATTTATATCCAAGACTCTTACCTACTTGGTAGCGACTCAACAGAAAATGGTAAAAATTTAAATCTTAATCTCGCTTTATCTTACAATAACTTTTATTTAGACATAGATAATAGCCAGTTAAGCGGTAAAGGTGCCTTAATTATTGGTTATAGCGTGATAGATAAATATGATTGGGGCCTAGATATTATAGCCAGCAATTTTCAATCCGGTTTTGATGAAAACGGCATCTATAATACAAACGATTTAATACCTGAACTTGAAGGTATAACACCCCGAGAATATGACTTTGATGCGGGTATACGCTTATCTCGAAGTTACAAAGACACACAACTTTCTTTTGAATTATTAAATGATATTTCAGGAGCACATGGCGGTTGGTTATTCAATACATATTTAAGCCATATTCGCGTATGGAAAAACTGGGAATTTCGCTCAGTTGCAGGCTTAAATTTCTATTCCGAAAACTTCACACAATACTATTATGGCATCACTCCTAAAGAAGCTAAAAGTGACAGAACACTCTATAGCCCGGGCAATAGCTACAGCGTGTTAATTGAGTTTCATGCCGAGTATCCATTAACGGAAGATTGGGTGTTTATGGGCGGTATATTATCTACAAAATTTTCTAGTGCTATAGGAAGTAGCCCTATTATTTCTCAAAGTTATCAACATAAAGCCAAGGTAGGCGTTCGATATGTATTTTAGAAGTATAAACTATCTCTACTTATTAACAGCACTACTGCCTTTTAAAACATTAGCAGAGGTCAATTTGAACGAAATTGATCATTTTGCTGTTACGCCTAATAAATGCATTGCTTTACGAAAAGGGAGACCTTGCTACGCGATTGTTTCTGTTAATTGGAAAAAATTAAACATTGGAAACTACTGTCTTAGAAATAGTAAAAGCAAACAAATTATGCAATGTTGGACTGCTCAAAACGCAGGTATTTATCAATATGAATTTAATTCTGAAAAAAATCAAAGTTTTGAATTAGTTAATACTAAAACGGGTCATGTGTCTGGAAAAGCAGGGATAAAAGTTCATTGGGTGTATACCAATAAACAAAAGAAGCGAAGATGGCGGCTTTTTTAATGACACTGCGCATGCAAATGACTTTAAATAATTTAAAAATGGAGCAAAAAAATGACTAATTTATCTACAAATGGATACGGTAAAATTTTATTAGTTGAAGATGATCTTTCATTAGCGGATTGGGTAAATAATTATCTTGTAGAGCAAGGGTTTGAAGTCATAATGTGCCATAGAGGTGATCATGTTGTAAAACTTGTGAACAAACATAACCCCTCTTTAATTCTGCTAGATATCATGTTGCCTGGTATGGATGGTATCAGTGTTTGTAGAGAGCTTAGAAATTTTTATCAAAAACCAATATTATTACTCACAGCTAAAGGTGAAGAAGTTGATGAGGTAATAGGGTTAGAGGTTGGAGCCTCCGATTATATAATCAAACCCGTACGTCCTAGAGCTTTATTAGCTCGAATAAAATCGGCACTACGTAGTGAAACGACTCAAGCTCAACAGTCAGAAAAAATAGTTGAAATAAATGTTGGCTGTTTGCATATAGATTTAAAAGCTCGCAATGTCATGCTTGATGATAAAAAAATAGCCATTTCCAATGCTGAATTTTCATTATTAAGCTTTTTAGCATCACATGCTGGTGAAGTTGTTGATAGAGATTCAGTTTTTAAAGCAACTAAAGGTAGAGAGTATGATGGCCTAGATAGAAGTGTTGATGTTTTAATTTCTGCACTGAGAAAAAAGTTTGGTGATGATCCGCAAAACCCTCAAAAAATCAAAACAATTTGGGGTCAAGGATATTTATTAGTGGATGATGCTTGGTAAATGAAAAAACTTTATATCTCCCTTTTACTCAGTGCGTTTATTTCCTTATTTGCTTTAGGTTGGTTAATTGATACATTTAGTCAATCGAGTTCAAACTCAGAAGATGACTTTTCTTGGCAAAAAGCCATGATGAAAGGCTTTACTGCTCAGATTGCACATATAGAAGAGAAAGACAGAGTAGATAAATCAACACAGTTAGGTATTCACTTCAATCAAGATTTAACTTATCGTAAAAATATAGAGTTAGCGTTACCTCCTAGTTTATTATCAAAACTTTACCTTCCGGGAGGTTTAGTGTTAGAAGATGATTTAGGCTTTTATTTACTTAAATCTTCTCCAGAATTTATAGACGCACATCTTGAACTGAGACTGACAAAACAAGTAACGGTATCAAAAAAATTAGATCTACTTTTAACTTTAAGCTTTTACGTAGGTGTCTGTTTACTAATGTGGGTATGGCTTTCGCCATTAACAAAAAGATTGAGTATACTCAACGATGCCTCTCAAAAATTTGCCAGTGGCAACTTATCTGCTCGTATAAAAATCAGTAAATTCACCTATATTTATGATGTTGAAGCAGCATTTAATCGCATGGCTGCACAAATTCAAAAACTGATTGAAGAAAATAAATTATTAGCTTCAAGTATGTCTCATGATATCCGTACTCCAGTTGCATGTTTAAGGTTTGGACTTGATGCCGCTTTAGATACACAAGATAATGCAAAAAAAGATCGTTATCTAGAGAGAATGGAAACTGATTTAGACCAAATGGAATGTATGCTCAATAGCTATCTAGAATTTGCGACATTAGAAAAAAACTCTTATCAAATATCAGTCACCCCTGTTGATTTAAAACCATATTTAAATAACTTAATTCAGCAAATTAAACCTAAATTGGATAACAAAGGCTTAATTGCGTATGTCGAGTGTGATGCCATTGAACTTAATGCTGATTTGCATTGGTTGGCACGCGCAATTATAAATTTATTAAGCAATGCCTGTGACTTTGCACAAAGTAAAATTCAAATTAATGCAACAACAGATATTACAAGATTAATCCTCTCTATCGAAGATGATGGCCCAGGTATCGCACCTGAAAATTGGCAATCTGTATTCACTCCTTTCTTTAAAGAACAAACACATAGAGACCGCAGCAATAAAAGTTATGGTTTAGGGTTAGCTATTACAGCAAAAGTAGCTGACTGGCATTTTGGTACGATTAAGGTAGATCAATCTCCAAACTTATTAGGTGCAAGATTTACAATTAAAATTCCATTAAAGCCGTCCATCAGTGTAAATAACTTCAAATAATGGCTTTGTAATCTCCCCTTTACATAAAAACAAAATAAAAAATTTAAAACCTTTATAAACAATAACTTATATTTAAAAGAATAATGTAGTATCAATATTTGTTCAATACTCTTTTTTTTATTCTGCTATTTTGAGGCAGAACAAAACTATTTAGGCTTTTTATTCTTTAATATTTAAAGTAAATTGTTAGCGATATATATAATTAAAAACAACCGTTACTTAATCAAAGAGAATTAAAACAATATGAGCACAAATCGTGGGGAGTTTACCTCCCGTTTCGGATTTATTATGGCGGCAGCAGGATCTGCTGTTGGTCTTGGTAATATATGGGGCTTTCCTACACAAACTGCTTCCAATGGTGGTGCTGCATTTGTGTTAGCTTATTTAATATTAGCTTTCTGCTTAGCATACCCTGCTTTTATGGCTGAGCTCGTTATAGGTCGCTATGGCAGAGCAAATGCCGTTACCTCATTAAGAAAAATGTCTAACAAAAAGTGGCAACATCAATTTTCATTTGTAATTGGTTTTGGTGGTATTTTATGTGCAGCCCTTATTTTAAGCTTTTACGGCATCATTGCCGGTTGGATGATGTCTTACACCATAGAGCCTATTACAACGATGACTGGATTTACAGATGCAAGTACATGGCTGACGAGTCAAAGCACAATACCCAGTTTAATATTTACAACAATATTTATGAGCTTAACCGTTTATATCATTCGTAGCGGTGTACAAAATGGCATAGAAAAATGGTCAAAGCGTTTAATGCCTATGCTCATACTTTTACTCATATGTTTAATTATTTATCTAATGACCTTAGAAGGTGCAAGTGAAGGCCTAAATGCATATTTAAACCCAGATTTTACTAAAATATTTGAACCCCAATTACTGATCAGTGCTTTAGGACAAGCATTCTTTTCTTTATCGCTTGGTACCAGTGTTATGATCATATATGGCTCTTATATCAGTAAAAAAGAAAACCTTGTTACTTTAGGCGCACAGGTTACATTAATTGATGTTTCAATCGCATTTTTAGCTGGTTTACTTGTGATCCCAGCAATGTATGTTGCTCAAGCACAAGGACTTCAAATATTTGCCGAAAATGGTAGTTTAATATCAGGTCCTGATCTTGTATTCACCGTGTTGCCAAGCTTATTTGATGGTATGGGTTTTATGGGATCATTTGTTGCCTTAGCTTTCTTTGCTTTAATGAGCATAGCCGCCTTAACCTCTTCAATTTCAATGTTAGAAGCCCCTGTTTCTTATGTTGTTGAGAGGTTCAATTTACCAAGAAATAAAGCCACTCTAATCACCAGTTTAATTATTTTAACGATTAGTATAGTGATTATTTTTAACATGCAAACACTATTTAGTTTTGTTGTGACGCTTGCAACTGAATACGGACAACCCATTATTGGTATGTTCTGCTGTATCTTTATTGGCTGGATTTGGCATAGAAGTAAAATCATTAAAGAATTAAAAAATGGCTATGAAGATTTAGAGCAAAGTTTATTCTGGAAGATATGGCCTTGGTACGTTAAGTTTATCTGTCCTTTATGTATCTCATTAGTATTTCTTAACGCTGTACTTTAGCAGTACATTGTTTAAGGCAAACAAGTAAAAAAGGCGCTGTGCGCCTTTTTTACTTGTACATAAAAGCTTTCAATTTAGCCGTCTTTAAACATATCTTGATGTTCAATACCATCTTCTAAATATGCTTCACCAATGGGCGAAAAGCCTAAATTTTTATAAAAATCTAATAAATAAGTTTGTGCTGAAAGCTTGATATTTTTATTAGGCCAAAATGACTCAGATTCTCTTATTGACTCAAACATTAACTCTTGGGCTAATCCTCGCCCTCTACCTTTCTGTGAGACCAGTACACGGCCAATGGCTGGGTTTGTATCAAAAACAACTTTAGGCGCTAAACAACGGGCATAGGCAATTAATTCTTCGCCTTCATAAAACATGATATGACGCGTATCAACATTCATATCTAAATTATCAAGCTCAGGATAAGCGCACTCTTGTTCAACCACAAAAATATCAACTCTTAATTTTAATATCTGATAAAGCTCCGTTGTAGTCAATTGTGCAAAAGATTTTGAAATTTTTCTAATCATAAATTGGTTATCTCATTTTCTATTTTTTGACGCAGTGAGCCTGACTTTATTATATCTTGCTTTGCATATATATATCCAATAATAGCACCACATAACATGCCAAACAGATGACTTTCAAAGCTCATTCCTTCCTTAATTGGCAATACCCCCCAGGCCATGGAACCATATAAAAATATAACAACCACAGAAATAACAACAGATTTAATGCTGCGACGTACAAAACCATAAAAAACAACATAAGCCCAAAGGAAATATACAACGCCACTTAAACCAATATGAATCGAAGTACGAGCAAATATCCAAACTAGCAAACCAGGAAATAATCCGCCCATAATTAATAAAATCCAAATCCTATTTGGTTTAAACTGCCAAAGTAAAGCTGTAAATAAACTAAATGAAATTAAGTTATTGATTAAGTGGGACCAACTACCATGAAGAAATGGGTGAAAAATAATACCGTATAGCCCTGAAACTTCTCTTGGTATTACACCAAAGTAATTTAACTTCATGGAAAAGAGTAAATTAAGTAAATGTATTACAACTAGTAATAGCCAAGTTGTTGTAAGAAAAGGAATGAGTTTAGGTTGGGAAAGAGAATTCATTGCTTATTATCTCCTAAATAAATATGACAACGATATATTTTGCCATATTTATCTTTTAGTTAATAATTAAATGAGCAAGTATTAAAATTGATCTTGTAACATTAAATATTAATTTAATAAATGCTCTAACTGATCACATAGCTGCGACAGGTTAACTTGATCATGCTCGATAGTCATATCAATATAACCATCACCTCTAAATGCTCGGTCTAATTCAATTAAAACATGCGTTTTATGAGCTTCAGGTACAAATGATAGCTCCACTTCTTTTAAACCAAATAAGCTTGAAGAATTTGGTTTGTATTCTAACTCTTGATAACACCCTGAAGTTGATTGAAAAGTGGATGCTTGTAAATAACCTTTTTCAACATCTGACTTAACTAAGTTAAATCCACATCTATCCATTGCTTGCATAAAGGTTCTCACTGCATCATTAGGATAAACATAAATAGGATCTTTATCAGTAGGATCTAATGCCATATCTATATTTAAACCCGTAGCTAACCAGACCTGAGTTTGATTTAAACCTTGATTTAACTCCGTAATAGGCGTCTCTGAATGTAAACGTGCTTCAAAAGGTATACTTTTTAGCTCTCCCGCAGCAACCGTACAATGATCAACAATATGCCAACTTTCAATTACATGATTAGTAAAATAATCCCCATCTTCTCCTTCGATTTTGACCTTAGTCATTAAAGCTAAATCTAAACCAGAAATCTCTTGTTCAACATCTCCACCTTGAATTAAAATTTCTGCACTGAACTTTTGTCCAGGTTGTAAATGTTCCGTCTGTAATATCGTATCGACTTTTGCAGCGCCGATCCCTACTGTTGCCAAGATCTTTTTAAACATCTTGTACTCCTCTTTTTTCTTTACCTGCATACTAACGCTATTTATTTGTAATTGTCAGCGAAAATCTTCATCTTATTCAGTAAAATAAAAAAACTTTTAAATTTAGATTAATATTTAACTATCAGAGTAATCTATAACTCCAATCAATTTATACCGGAATTAACCGATTATGGAACCAAACTCTACACGCCTCATTAGTATAATATTACGAGTGAGTCTTAACTTTTTATCTGGTTATAAATCAACTGAAACAATCGAAGTTAAAAATGGTTTTATCAGTAATTACAAACAAATGGAAAATATAGACAATAAAGATGGCACTATTCGACGGTCTTGGTTTCTAGAAAGTTAACACAAAAAATAAAAACACTACAACCACAATTTTTTTATTAAACCTGTCATCTATGACCCTACTTTAACAACCACAGAACAGTTTCCCCTAAAATCAGCTGATATTTTTAGAACATATTTCGATTCTCAATTAAAAATGGTTGTAGCTAAACCCATTTCCAATACTATACCCGTGCTACATGGCAATGCGCGATTTCAACAAGTCGATAAACGTGTCAAATGCGAGGCATAAGATGTGTCGTTAAGTCATTCTCAACACATATATTATAACAACGCAGTTGGCCGCTTATCGTCTTGCCTTACAGGAGTGTGGGTAGAAAACAATTACGGCGTTATAATTCATCATCAGGGAATAACCATGAATTCAAATCATGCCTTGTACTCGTATCCTAGCCAAGCTCTGAAACCTGCATTTCCAAGTGACATGGGTATAGAGCCAGCTATCACCAATATGCCTATTTCACTGGAAAATTTATCCCTTTTTGAAGTATTACCATTTTAAGTTGTCATTTCAGGTATTAATTACGCCATCGGTGATAGAGATCGGGGTGTTGAAGTTCATTTAAAAAGTTAAATTAAAAATGCGACCAATGGAGAGCTCCTACTTATCTCAATCTTTCGCGCTGATGCATCACAGTTAGAAAATGATACTGAGAAGTTAAGTAGAGGCCATGTTAAAGAGTTAGATTCTTGGGTAAAGCAATGGGATCAAGAGTTAGCGGTATTTAAAGCTAATATAGATATATACCCATGACACCTCAAAATGCACGATTTCAGCGAGAATTAAACAGAATTTAGATAAGGCATTAATTGAAGATAGGTTATTCCCTTATCAAAATTAATAACGCAGCATAAACCCTGTTTAAACTCGCCGAGACGAAGCTTCTGAGTAAACCCACTTCATCGTTGCGTTAGTTTGAAAGGTAGCTTACATTCCTGCATCAACACGCCTTGAATTCGGCTCGCTAAGATAGCTTTGAAACATGCATTTTAAAGTAACATGGGTATAAAGTAACAACATCAATAAAATTCATGCATGTTTTACTTATAAAATGAGTAAAACATGTGCTTCCTCATATAAATAAGCTCTTAAATTCGTTACAATTAAATCAAACTCCTTTTTTACTTTAAGTCTATGGAAATCATTTTTTTCGCAACCGCATTTATTTGTGGCTTCATCATATTACAAGTGAGACTCCCCCCATTAATTGGCTTTTTAGCTGCTGGATTTATACTTAATTTCGCAGGTTTTGAAAGTACTGAATTACTTTCTAAAATTGCATCTATAGGAATCACTCTATTACTTTTTAGCATTGGCTTAAAACTGAGAGTTAAAAATTTAACACAATTGCAAGTATGGGCTCCCGCAAGCATACATATCATTCTCAGCTGTGCATTATTTTCTGGCTTCATACTATTAATGAGCTATTTGGGTCTTTCATTATTTAGTCAATTAACAATGGAGTCCTCATTATTACTGGGTTTTGCCTTTAGTTTTTCAAGTACCGTATTTGCGGTTAAGGTGTTAGAGCAAAGAGGGGAGATGGGCAGTTTACATGGTAAAATTTCTATTGGTATTTTAGTTATGCAAGATATCTTTG
This sequence comes from Pseudoalteromonas sp. NBT06-2, assembly GCF_002276045.1. Classification (GTDB taxonomy): domain Bacteria; phylum Pseudomonadota; class Gammaproteobacteria; order Enterobacterales; family Alteromonadaceae; genus Pseudoalteromonas. Next base: position 69,197 of record NZ_NQMR01000014.1, read on the forward strand.
CGGTTATATTTTTAGCCATAAGTACTGGTAAGGTACCAAATATGTGGGCATTAGCACTACTTGCTATTTTACCTTTAATTCGTCCAATGCTTTTTTGGGTTTTAAACCATTCTAAACATGGTGAAATATTACCTTTATTTGGTTTTTTCTTTGCTTTAGTCGCTGGTTACCATGCTTTTGAATTTGCGGGTTTAAAAGGGGACTTAGGTGCATTAATTATAGGTATGTTGTTTGCATCTCATAAAAAAGCAGGAGAATTAGCAAAGTCACTATTAACCTTTAAAGATTTATTGTTAGTTGGTTTTTTTCTAACGATCGGTCTAAATGCGGACATAACACTTGAAACATTATTTGTTGCTTTAATGTTTGTATTAATTTTACCTTTTAAAACCATTTTATATTATATCTTAACTAATATATTTCATCTACGTGCTCGCACATCATTATTAAGTAGTTTTACTTTAAGTAATTACAGTGAGTTTGGTTTAATCGTCTGCGCTATGGCTGCTAGCAGCCAAATAATATCAGCACAATGGTTAGCTGTTGTCGCTATTGCTGTTTCAATCACTTTTATAATTGCGTCACCTTTAAATAATCACGCTAATGAAATTTATGTAAAGTTTGAGAATTGGCTAACAAAATTTGAATCTAACAAACGCTTAAAAGATGAAATTCCTGTCAATTTAAACCAGGCAAAAGTACTTATTTTTGGTATGGGTAGAATCGGTACTGGTGCATATGAAACGATATACCATAGCTTTCCAGATTCTGTTGCAGGTGTTGATATTAAACCTGAATGTGTTGAGAAACATGTTAAAAGAAATCGATTTGTAATTTTAGCTGATGCTACCGATCCTGATTTTTGGCAAAGAGTTAATCACTCTCATGTTGAAATGATAATGCTTGCTATGCCTAAGCATATGCAAAATATTTTTGCCCTCGAACAACTTAAAGCTTCAGGTTTTACTGGACAAGTTACAGCAATTGCTAATTACCCAGATCAGCAAAAAGAACTAGAAAGTTTAGGTGTCGATTCTACCTATAACTTCTACTTAGAAGCGGGTAGTGGTTTTGCTGAACATGTGAAATCAAAAGTATTTAACTAGGTTTAAAATAAGTAAAGTCATTAAATTATGGGGACCATCCAAATTATAGCAAAGCGTAATCAAAAAAATCAAACGTCCCGATATTAAAAACGATAATTATTTTCATTTATATATCAATACTTTAAAAAATATTAATATATACAATTTCACCTCTTTATTTTTGAGATTCAAAGCTATTTACAAAACTTTACATCTAGAATAGTAATTTATCTGTTAAAGATCGTACACTTAGCTTTCGAGATAAAACTTTAGTTTCGATTTAATTAATACAAAGAAGTTATTCATAATTTGAAATACTTATTAATAAGAATACCTGTGGGAGCTTAAATAATGTCTAAAGGAATAATCAAACAACAATTTAAACCCGTCGCTGCGGATCGCAAAAGTGAAGACCTTATAACACTGCAAGAAGAGTTAGATCAAATTCAAAACTCAGGTATCAGTCCTTCTCAACTCAGAGAGTTACTTTTTCAAAAAATGTTGGATATGTACCATGTGCCTCAAAGTCATGAGCTCAGAGCACAAAAAGTACCAAGCCGCTTGGATGATCCAAAAATAAAACAAACACTGAATTCACATGGCTTCTTTCGTAAATCATCAAGCGTAATTCACTAATTTAAAAAGAAGCCTACATCTCCTTTTAAATAGACCGATACTACACTGTCACTGTCCACTGTCGGTCTAACCTTTCCAAACACAATCAATTCATCTTTAATTTTAAATATTTAACCATTCAAACTATATTTTCAAATGATTTAGGTATAATTATTACCTCTCCCTAGCTACAGGTAATAAACATTAATGGATAATAAAGCACTTATAGAAGCGATAAATGTGATTATGCCATTTGGCAAGTATGCCGGACGTCCTCTACTAAACCTACCAGAGCCTTATTTAGTATGGTTTAAACAACAAGGTTTCCCCCAAGGAAAGTTAGGGGAACAATTAGCACTTATGTACGAAGTTAAATTAAATGGTTTAGAAGGTATGTTAAAGCCTTTACTACAAAAACCGTCTTAGCTAATTCTGATATTTATTAATTTATTTTTTGTCTCGGCAAAAGCCTCACCTATTATAGGAACTCACTGTGAATTTATTAAGTCAGTTATCAACAAAGGCACTTTGGTCTATTTTCGAAAAAATTAGCTCAATCCCTCGCCCAAGTATACATGAACAAAAAATATCAGCGTGGATCCAGCAATGGGCCGCAGGTTTAATACTTGATATTAAAGAAAATAAAGCTAGTAATTAAATCATAAAAAAACGCGACACCTGTTATGGAAAATACAAAAGGCATTATTTTACAATCTCATATGGATATGGTGCCGCAAAAAAACGCTGATAAAAAAACATAACTTTGTCACAAACCCGATTGAAGTTTATATTGACGGTGACTGGATCACAGCAAACGGCACGACTTTAGGTGCTGATAATGGTATTAGCCTTTTAGCTAGTTTAGCTGTTCTAGCTAGTGCCTGAACGAAAAATAGTGCACGTTTAAATACGCAAAATATGATTAGCCTCTACTTTTGAACTTGTTGGTGCTTCAATCGAGTGTACAGGCGCTTATCCTGGCTGGAAACCTAAAACAGACTCACCAATTAAAGGTATTCTACGTGAAACTTATCAAACAATGTTTGGTACTTTACAAAATATAGTGGTGATCCATGCAGGTTTAGAATGTGGTTTATTTAAAGATGCATATCCACATTGGGATATGGTACCTTTTGGTCCTACTATTTGCTTCCCTCACTCTCCTGACGAAAAAGTAAAAATTAATACAGTAGAACCTTTTTATCAACTTTTACTTCGAGTATTAGAAAACATTCCAAATAAAGATTGATTATTATAAAGGACACATAAAAATAAACTTAAATAATTTTGAACCTTTATTAAAAGTAACACTCTGAGTTAGTGCTACTTGTTGAAATTCAGTTATCCCGAATAAAAAAAGCGCTCCTATAGGGCGCTTTTTCTTTTTCAATCATTGACTACCCCAAATAAAATCAAGTTTAATCAATTACTTATATTTGGCAGCTCAATAACAAAGCAAGCACCTCCCAATGGCGCTGTTTCTAAATAACACTTTCCTTTATGCCATTGAATTATTTTACTTACAATCGCCAATCCTAAGCCAAAACTGCCAGTCTTTTTATCTCGACTTTTATCTAAACGAGTGAAAGGCTTAAATACATTTTCCCATTCACTTTCTTCTATACCAGGGCCATCATCTTCTATTTTAATCAATACTTTGCCTTGTGCACTGACTAAAGTTACTTGAACTAGTTTATCGGCATATTTAACCGCATTACCTATTAAGTTTTGAATAGATCGCGTTAAGAAATGGCTATCACAATCATATAAAAGTTCATCATCAGAGATTAAACGAATCGCGCAATGTGCGTTAAAGCTTAATTTTTCTATTAAGTTGTCAGCCAGTTCAGCTAAATCAACTGATTCAATATTAAGTACAGGCGTTTCTCTATCCATTTTTGCAAAATTAAGCATTTCAGTGACTAATGACTCTAATTCTACAATATCGTAATTCATGCCATTTATGTACTTTTGGCTTCGTTCATTTAGACCTTTATAATCCATCATAGCAATGGCGAACTTAAGCCTTGCTAAAGGTGTTCTAAACTCATGAGAAACTGAAGATGTTAATTCTTTTTGTGAATTCAATAAACGCTTAATACGTTCTTGCATTGCCGCTAGCGTATCTGTGATTGGCAATAAAATCGAATGTATTCCGGGTCCTAAATTCATATCTTCAGGCACATTCATATTTTCACACATACTTCGTAACCGTTCAAAATCACGCCAAACAAAATAGCTCCATAAGCCAATAGGTAAGCCTATAAATACTAAAATAATTAAGTACGGCCAGCTTGAATCATAAACAGGCGCTACAACAGATATCGGCCCTATTTTTAGCAGTTTATTTTCTTGAAGCTTTATATACCAAACAGCGCGATCTTTAGTATCAAATAATAAAATAGGTAAGTCGTTATTTAGTTTCGTTTCTTGGTGAGGTAAAAATGCGATATCAGATAACGCAATTTCTTGTGCTGAAAAATGATTTTTTAGCTGTAGAATTCCGTTATCTGATTTTGATAAAAGCAGTAAACTTTGACTAAATTCAGCGCCTAACATTAGTGCATCAGCACCTTCTTTGTGTGGCCATAGCTTTTCCATTGTGCCACTAAGAAGAAATAGTGAAATAATAATGTAGAGATATAAGCTGACAAAAAGCTTTCTCATTTAACTGCTAATCCTTATTTGTTAGCAATCGTAAATCCACTATGTAAATTGTTGTTAATACGATTGGCTATTATATATTCCAAGCGTCAGAAACAAATAAATACCCTTGTCCCCAAACAGTTTTAATTCTATAAGGTTTATCGCTATTATCACCTAGTTTTTTACGTAATCGAGAAATACGTACATCGACTGTTCTATCTAAACCATCATATTGACGACCTATCATTTTTTCATGAACATGATCTCGATTCAAAACTTCACCGGCGCTATTAGCTAATAACCATAACAGCTCAAATTCATGAGACGTAAGAAATATTTCTTTATTACTTAACTTTACAATTCGACTCGTTTTATCAATATTTAAATTGCCAAAGTTTAATTCTTCAATCGATTTTTGAGGTTGATGACGACGTAATAACGCATTTACTCGCGCAAGTAAAACACGCGGTTCAGCTGGTTTTATAACATAATCATCCGCACCAAGCTCTAAACCAATTACCTGATCAAAATCTTCACCTTTTGCTGTTAGCATTAGTATTGGTAAAGAATATTTATCACGTACTTCTCTACATACACTAAAGCCATCTTTACCAGGTAGCATGACATCTAAGATCATAATATCTGGCATATCAGATTCAATATGGGCCATAACTAGAGCACCATTATCAAGCTCCTCTACTTTTAAACCATTATGCTCTAGGTATTCACGAGTTAATTTTTGTAAGCCTAAATCATCTTCTACCAATAATACTTTAGCCATATCTCTCTCCTTTAAAAGAAACTCCAAGGGGAACGTAAACGACGACGTTGAGTTTTTAAATGTGAACTCTGAACTTCGACCTTCGTTTGAGCCAGTTTATTACCCGTTTTTGGATTTACAAGAGAGTATAAAGTCTCAACCTGAACGTAAGCTTTATAAGATAGCTTAGCTTGGCTTGTTTTTTGCCAGCATTGCACTTGTTTGTCATTTTCTAACAAACAAATATCCTGCTGTTGGGTTAATTTCCATTCAAAGTTAAGAGTCAACTCACAAACTTGCTTTTCTTGACTGATCACACAGATTTTTGGCGATACGTTTAGCATTGAACTACTGTTTTTAGCAACAGCATCCTCTAGTGTTAACAAAAGTGAGAGCGAAAAAATAATGACAATACTTGTGTTTAATTTCATATTAAAAAATGTATTTTAAACCCATAAAAATATTAACAGCATAATCATATTTAAACAAAGGACTATTACTTGTATCTGAATAGTCATCATAACTTAGTTTCAGTAACACGGCTTTATTTTGCGATAAAGGATAGGTTAATTGTAGATGAGCATAAGGTTGCCATACAGAATCTAACTTATATATAATACCTACATTATCTCTTTTACTCAGACCATAATAGTAATTATTGAGTTCAGCCGTTTTATGCCAAACCCCCACTATGGGTTGAACAATTAAATTACCAATATTAAAACTGTGCGCAAATTCAACTCCTACACGCCAGCCATTGTGAATATTACTGATGTCGGTCAGTACATTTACTCTTGCGATAAAACGCTCATGAAAATACTGATAATTAATGCCTGAATCTAATGCCCATTTTCGTTTGGCGATTTCATTATAATCAATGCTATTGGCTTCAGGATTTTCAATAACTGGTTTTGTTTTATTTGTAACAGAGTTTGTATTTTTAAGAAAAATATTTGAAGGGCTCCAAAAAACAAAAAATTTTTTCTCCGGATTGAATTCCGCAATTAGACTCACGACATGATTTTGTTGATCAAAAAAGGTATAACCAAGTTGTCCGTTATCAAAATAAAGGTGTTCATCATAATAGGCTATATCGGGTAACAGTAATAAAGGGAAGTCATCTCCTCCATGTAACGGGTTTTTAGCAATGCCTACGCCCACACCTAAGCCTAAATGCCATTGACCTAGCGCTACTTTTGAAGCTTCCATTTTCACTGTTTTAGCACTTACTGCAAAGCTAAAACTACAAAGTAAAATCATTAAAATGTAACGCATTACAGTCCCCTTGTAATTTTTAAGTATGCATTTCAAACACATTTTACCAAGATATAACGTTGCAAACACCATATAATTACAATTGATAACAAAAAAAGCACCTTTGAGTGCAAAGCAAGCATTTTATGGGTTTTTTAAATTTTGAGAGATTTGCCACATAGCTTGTATCAATGGGTTTTGTAAATTCTTTCGTTGAACACATAAACCAATTTCAAAATCTTTAGGATGATATGGGGCTTTCAGTACTTGAACTTTATTTTGTAATGGACTATTTTCTAAAACAATTTGAGGCACAAGTGCAATACCAAAACCTAAACTCACCATAGAAACAATTGCTTCATTACCTGCCACTTGTGCATATACTTGCGGGTTAATATGATTCTTTTTCCACCAATGTTCTAACCTTTTTCGGTTTAAACCATGCTCAGGTACGATATAGAGTAAAGATTTCCATGGTATATTTTGACCAGCATCAAATATTTTTTTACTGATATCACATTGCACTTTGGGTGCTATAAATTGCAATGAGGACGAACCTGTAGTGCAAAAAGCCAAATTTGAAGGTAACTGATCTGGCTTTGCTGCTATCGCCATATCTTCAAGACCATCTAATATACGAGATATCGCAACCCCAGGGTCGCCAGTATTGAGCTTTATTTCTATTTTTTGATGATTTTGTCGAAAGGTTTCAAGTAAACGGTATAAAAAACTATAAGAAGCTGTAACCGAACAATACAAACTTAATTCACCGGTTAGCTCTGTATGATTTTCATCTAAAGAAGATTTAAACCTGTGCCATTGCGCCAAACTCACATTAGCATACTCAATAAAATCTTTACCTTGCTTGGTCAAACTCACCGTACGGTTATCTCGATTAAATAACTCAACTCCAACCTCTTGCTCAAGTTGTTTAATATTACGGCTGAGTGTTGAAGCACTGATATGACTGCGCTCGCTTGCGCGTCCAAAATGTAAAGTTTCGGCTAATGCTAGAAATAGTTGTAGCGAACGATTATCCATATATCACTTTAAAATTAATGTTTCACATTATGCAATACTCTAATGCAAATATATCATTTTACGCAAGGGAATTAATTGTATAGATTGAACTTAAGGTTTAAAAAGACCAACTCATTTTTTTGTAGGAAGAATATTATGACAGCGAATTATTTCAACTCATTAGCATTACGCGAGCAATTGGCACAACTTGGCCAATGTGAATTTATGAATGAATCAGAGTTTTCTGATGGCGTTAAAGTACTAGAAGGTAAAAAACTAGTAATTGTAGGTTGTGGCGCACAAGGATTAAACCAAGGTTTAAATCTTCGTGACTCAGGCCTAGATGTAAGCTACGCATTGCGTGAATCAGCGATTACTGAAAAACGTCAGTCATACATTAATGCGACTGAAAACAAATTTCAGGTTGGTACCTATGAAGCACTCATCCCTGGGGCTGATTTAGTACTAAACCTGACTCCTGATAAACAACATACTGCTGTTGTATCTGCTGTGATGCCACTTATGAAGCAAGCTGCAACATTAGCTTATTCTCATGGTTTCAACATTGTTGAAGAAGGCATGAAAGTTCGTGAAGATATCACCGTGATCATGGTTGCACCTAAATGTCCTGGTACTGAAGTACGTGAAGAATACAAACGCGGATTTGGTGTACCAACATTAATCGCTGTTCATCCAGAAAATGATCCTCAAGGTAAAGGTTTAGCCCAAGCTAAAGCATATGCTGCTGGTACTGGTGGCCATAAAGCAGGTGTACTTTTATCTTCATTTATTGCTGAAGTAAAATCAGATCTTATGGGTGAGCAAACAATTCTTTGTGGTATGTTACAAACTGGTTCTCTACTTTGTTTTGATAAAATGATAGAAAAAGGCATAGATGCTAGCTACGCATCAAAATTAGTGCAGTATGGTTGGGAAACAATCACTGAAGCACTTAAATATGGCGGCGTAACAAATATGTTAGATCGTTTATCTAACCCTGCAAAAATCAAAGCATTTGATTTAAGTGAAGAATTAAAGAAAATCATGCGTCCACTATATAATAAACATATGGATGACATCATGGGTGGTGATTTTTCAGCTGGCATGATGGCTGATTGGGCTGAAGATGATGCTAAATTACTAGGATGGCGTGAAGAAACATCACAAAGTGCATTTGAGAAACAACAAAACACAGATTCCGAAATTTCAGAGCAAGAGTTCTTTGATAACGGTATTTTAATGATAGCTATGGTTAAAGCGGGTGTTGAACTTGCTTTTGAAACTATGGTTGCAGCAGGAATAAAAGACGAATCAGCATATTACGAGTCTCTACATGAAACTCCGCTTATTGCTAATACAATTGCACGTAAGAAGTTATTTGAAATGAACCGTACAATTTCAGATACTGCAGAATACGGTTGTTACTTATATAACCACGCATGTCTACCATTACTAAAAGATTTCATGGTAGATATTGATACTGATGTTATTGGTAAAGGTTTATCAGCAGCATCTAATAGTGTTGATAATGCACGTTTAATTGAAGTAAATGCAGCATTACGTACTCATCCAGTCGAAGTGATCGGTACTACTTTACGTGGTTACATGTCAGCAATGACAAAAATAGTTTAATCGAAATACTTACGGACGGACGCTATCATAAATTCAAATTTTCGCTTGTCAAAGCCTAGCTATCCTTAGCTAGGCTTTTTTGCATTTACACAATCATTAGTAACAATTATTACCTTTTATTCAATAATCACAATGTGATAGCATAGCTGTATCTTTTTCATTTACACCTTAATTATGAAAATCACAATTACTCAAAAAGTCGCTTTGGTTGCGGCCTTTGTTGCTATTGCAGTTGCAACTATTATCGGGATCACTTCAATCCAATCAGCAAAATCGATTACTGAAACACGTATGATTGAATCTGAATTACCAAGTAAAGTGAAAGAAATAAAAAATTACTTAAGCAAAGAAATAAACATTCTACTTATGGCTAGCAAACAATTGTCCGGTAACAAATTTATTGAACAATGGGCTGACAAAAACTCAGAAAATGATGACATATTAATAAAAGAACTTAACCGATTAGTTAATCAATATGATCTTGCCACAGCCTCTTGGGCAAATAAGCAAACTAATGATTACTGGAATCAAGAAGGGTTTCTAAGAACACTGAATCGTACTCAAGATGCTTGGTTTTATGACTTTAAGAATTCAAAACAGCCCTTCTCTATTAGTATTTTTCAAGAAAGTGTTGGAGATGTGAAAATGTTTATCAATCACCAAGAGATTAATGGCATAGGATTAGCCGGTTTAGCTAAAAGCATAGATGAAATGCAAAGCCTGCTAGAAAAATTCAGTATAGAAGAAACGGGTTTTGTTTTTTTAGCTGATAAAACCGGTTTAGTAAAACTGCACTCTGATAACCAACTCGTTGCAAAGGTCAAATTGAATCAAATATATAATTCAAATGTCCAAAGTCAGTTATTGAATAATGCGGAATTTTCGTTAATTGAAGCCAAGTACCAAAACCAAATAATTTTGTTAGCTGCAAGCCCAATCGAAAACACTGATTTATTTGTCATTGCTCAAGTACCAAAAGATGAAGTGTTTTCACAAATAGACTCTTTAACTTGGAAGATCATTAGTTTTTCAGTAGTAGTCGCAATAATAGCCTGTATCATTGGTTTATATTTAGCACGTACTATTAGCGCCCCATTGCAAAAAATCACCCAGTTATTTGAAGAGTTAGGCCAAGGGGATGGTAAAATCACTTATCGACTCCCTATAAATAGTCAACCGGAGTTAAACAAACTTAGTATGGGTTTTAATCAATTTTTAAATAAGATAGAGCAAGCATTACGTGATGTTTTACAACAAAGCCATGCAATTAAAACCACCTCAGATGAAGTATTTTCACAAGCGCAGCATCACTCTTCTCAAATGAATTTGCAAAAAGAGCAAACAATTTCAGTTGCAGCCGCAATAAATGAAATGGGCGCAGCGGTGCAAGAGGTTGCAAGCAGTGCCGCCAACACGGCTGAATATACACAACAAAATCATCAACAAGCTTATTTAATACAAAACCAAGTTCAGCAATCTCAATCAGATATAAAAACTTTGGCAACCGATATCGATTTGGTCAGCAATAAAATAGATACATTAGCCAACAAAACACAAGAGATTGGATCTATTTTAGATGTAATACGCTCTATATCAGAGCAAACTAATTTATTAGCTTTAAATGCAGCTATCGAATCTGCGCGAGCAGGAGATCATGGTCGAGGCTTTGCTGTTGTAGCTGATGAAGTCAGAGGCTTAGCAAAACGTACTTCTGACTCGACAGATCAAATTCAAAAAATGATTGAAGAGTTAAACAGTACTTCTCAACAAGTTGTGACAGATATTCAAAAATCACAATCAAATGCAACACATAGTGTAAGCTCTATGGAGCAAACAGTGTCGCACTTAACTGAAGTAGTTGAAAAAATAGAACAAATAAATGATATGGCAACAATTATTGCAACAGCTACAGAAGAGCAAAATGCAGTTGTCACTGATGTAAGTCAAAATGTAGAAACTATCAGTGTTATTAATGAAGAATCAATGAATAATCAAATCACGATTGAGAGCGCGATAGAGTCTCTCTCTGTTAATGCACAATCTTTGGATGCACTAGTCGATAGCTTTAAACTAAAAAGTTAAAGTAAACCTAAGTTTTTCAATAAAAACACGATGTCTTTTCTTGAAAAATTTTGTAACGATTTCCAGATCTACAACTCAAAAAAAAAGCATATAGTTAATTAAGGAAAAAAATTAGAGGTGTATATGCGTCGTAACTCATTAATCATAGCTTTTATATTTTCTTCTAGCTTATTATCAATATTAGGATGTGGAACAACAAAAACGGTAAAACCAATACCAACTACAAAAATTATATTTAATAACCAAACCCAATTTACTGATTTTAAAGTTGAGCCATACGAAGAAATTTTTGTATTAAGTGATGAAATTAAAGAAAAGTTAATAAACTATTTTCCATCAAAAAAACCATCAATGGAAACGGCTAAAAAGTTATTACACTTTATATTTAATTCTGCGAATAATCATATTGATTATAAGTCTGGTGCCACTTTAACCGCAACACAAACATTCCAACAAAAAAATGCGAACTGCTTATCTTTATCTATTATGGCTTTTAGTATGGCAGAGCAATTAGGCTTAGAAGCAAATTTTCAACGGGTATTTATCCCTGAATATTGGACATTAGAAAAAGGTTTTAATTTATTAACATACCATATCAACCTCAAATTACAATTTGATCAAGCAAGATTTGCTGGTGTGCAAAGGCTGTATGATATAACGGATGGTGTCGTTATTGACTTTAATATAAATACCCGTAAGCAAAAGTTTAGAACTAAGGACATCAATAAACATACCGTCGCAGCCATGTTTTATAATAACAAGGGCGCTATCGCGATGGTTAATGGTAGAAACAGTGAAGCTTATCATTATTTTAAAAATGCAATTGAAGTTGCACCTAGTTACTCTCCTGCTTGGGGTAATTTAGGTATCTTATTTAGGTTAAATAATAAAAATGATAATGCAGAAATCGCTTATCGACATGCGCTAATACTCGATCCAGCGAATAATACAGCTAAAGGCAATTTAGGGATATTATTTGAAATGACAGACCGAGTTGCATTAGCAAAAAAAATAAAAAAAGAATTAGATACTAAAAGACAAAGTAATCCTTATTATCATATCGCCAAAGGTAATGAAGCCTACGTAAAAAAACGCTACCGAGAAGCGATTTCCCATTATAAAAAGTCTGCTGAGTTAGATAAAAAATTGCATGAATCTTACTTTGGGTTAGCACGTAGCTTTTATCTCTTAGGTGATTATATAAAAGCAAAACGCTACTTAAAATCAGCAAAAAGACATTCATTTTATATCGAAGACATAAATTCCTATCAAAATAAAATAAATAGCTTAAATGCTATGGTGTATTAATGTTAATTAAATTTTTCATAATAAGCGGGCTATTTTTAAGTACGCATGCCATTTCACAAATTTATAATGTAGATCCCAGCTTATTAACAGATTTAAAAACCCTTAGCTCGCCAAAAATGCAAGGAAGAAAAACAGGTAGTCATGGCTCAAAACTGGCTGCTGACTATATCACAGTAGAATTTAGAAAATTAAAACTGCAGCCTTTAACTAAAAATTACCAACAAACATTTAAATATAAAAGTGGTTTTTTCAGTATTAAACAAGGCAACAATATAATTAGTAGCTTGCCTGCTAAAAACCCAAACGCGCCCTATATTGTATTTACCGCACACTATGATCATTTAGGTCATTCTGGTAGCAAAATATATTATGGTGCAGATGATAACGCTTCAGGTGTTGCTGCCATGCTAAACATTGCCAAACGACTTAAACAAAAAGAATTAAATTATCATTATATTTTTATTGCCACAGATGCTGAAGAAGCTGGTTTATATGGTTCAAAAGAATTTTTATCAAGTAACTTGGTTAATACAAAAGATATCGTTTTAAATATTAATTTAGATATGCTTGCAGTTGCGCCTAAATCTAGGTCTCTTTATGCTTTTAGTTCAAAAAAAATGAAACCGTATAAAGCGTTAATTGAAGTTCAGAGTATAGATGGTCATGCAAAAACACACTTTATAAGCTCAAATAGACAGATGAATGCAAAACAAAAAAAGGAGAAAATAGATTGGCGAAATGCCAGTGATCATGCTTCTTTTCGTAAATATAAAATCCCTTATATTTATTACGGTGTTGGCACTCATAAAAATTACCATACCAGTAACGATACATTTGAAAATATAGATACTGTATTCTATCAAGCTGTTGTGAATAACATTTATCAAACGGTTATGTCATTAGATAACTACAGACTATAAATATACCCCGTTTAGTTTTAATTAGCTTTGTGTTGTTCCTTTTGATTTGTTACCCAAGCACGTTTTTGTATTTTAGATAATTTTTTTATCTGGCACTCTAAAATACTTGCATGACTTCGATTACCAACCTGCATATTAAAAATAAGTTGAAGCGGCCCCTTTCCTCTTAGGTTTTTAGCACCAATGCCATTAGAATGCTCTTCAAAACGACGCTTAACATCTGTGGTAATTCCGGTATACCAATGCCCTAAACGTGTTTCTACAATATATAAGTACCAGTCTGTAGATACAACTTGTTCACTTTTTTTAGGCTTTATTGAACTTTTATGCTCAGTTTTAGTCAAAATTCCACTTTCCACTTTTACAAGACGACGGCACAAGGTAGTATATCTGATATTATGCTCAAAACCGTTAAAAATAGGATATACATAATTAAAATGCAGTGGTTTAAAATAATTTCAGTAACATTACTTATCACACTAGTTAGCGGTTGTTCTAGCTGGGTTTACCGAATGAATATCCCTCAAGGTAATTTTTTAGAACAAAAAGACGTCAATAAATTACGTATAGAAATGACTAAAGAACAAGTTGTATATGTTTTAGGTCAACCAATTGCAACTGATGCATTTGATAACACAGCTTGGCATTACATTTACTTGTTTAATTACAACCGTTCAAATGAGCAAAAGAAGTCGCTTGTTGTTCACTTTGAAAATGATGTATTAAAAACAATTTCAGGTGACTTTGAATTACCTGAAACTTTTAATACTCCGTTAGAGAAATAAATAGACTCCCAACTTAATCATGGTTAAATAACTAAAAAGCGCCTTATAAATTAGCAACTCAAGGCGCTTTTTTAATTTATACCCAGCCACTTCAAGATGTGAGGTTCAGGACTGCTGAGCAATTCATGATCTAGGCGCATCTTTGCATTAATGGTTACTCCCTTAAAAAAAGATGGACCGGCAATATGCTCCTGCATTGCTCTAGTACCTACATCCATGCAGGCAACAACGAGCATGATTTGCTCAGAAGTCCCTGTAAGGTTGGTTTATAAATACTTTATGCAGCGTTATTGATTTTGAAAAGGGAATAACCATGTTCTTCAATCAATGCCTTGCCTAAAACATTTCTAATTCCAACTGAATCCTGCATCTTGAAGTGGTTTGGGTATATAGCTAAAACAAGTAAGATCTAACTTTTTGCTCTACCACCGGTGGTTTTATCAGCGCGACCTTCATCTTTTGCTTTTTCGGCTCTGCGACGACGGGCATCTTTTGGATCTGCAATTAAAGGCCTATAAATTTCAATACGATCACCATCTTTAAGCATTGTATTTAGCTTACAAGTACGATTCCAAACACCCACCTTTAGCTTTTCTGTATCAATTTCAGGGCATTTATCATAAATCCCCGATTTAATAATTGCTTGTTCAACTGTTGTTTCCGCATCAATTTCAACCATTAAACAGGTTGCTTTATCAGGTAATGCAAATACAACTTCAACTTGTTTCATTCAATATTACTCCATGTTTAAAAATAATAAATTTAATTTATTAGCTAAAACCTCTTTGACCATATACCTGTTTAGCTCGTTGTGTAAAAGCACCTAGCATATTGTTCGCGACTTCATTAAAAACACGACCAAATGCTATTTCAACTAAACGACTTGAAAATTCAAAGTTTAGTTTTAATTCCACTTTACAGGCAGTTTCATCTAATGGTGTAAATAGCCACCCGCCTTCAAGCTTTTTAAAAGGACCATCAACTAAAACCATATTTATTTTTTTATCAGTAAGTAAAGTATTTTCCGTGGTAAACCATTTTTTTAAACCACCTTTAGATATCTCAACTGAAGCTGTCATTTTATCATCTGATTGCGAAATTATCTTAGCATCAGAACAATGAGGTAAAAATTCACGATAATAAGCCACATCATTTACCAAAGTAAACATTTCTGATGCGCTATACATTACCAACGCACTTTTTTTAATTTCAGGCATGACATCTCACTGTAAAAAACTGAGCGACAGATTTTAGCAAGGTTTTGCCACATTATCTGCAATATATAACCCGAGTTATTTAAATTAAAAATTTGATTTCAACTTAAGCGTAAAAAACGGATGTAAATCATAATATATTGCGTATAATAAGCCAGATTATGGCAAAAAAAAAATCCCCTAAATCAAACAGCAATACCATCGCACTGAATAAAAAGGCGCGACATGAGTATAAACTGTTCGACAAAATAGAAGCTGGCCTTGAACTACAAGGCTGGGAAGTTAAAAGTATCCGAGCTGGTAAAGTAAACATCTCAGATACTTATATTCACATTAAAGATGGTGAAGCTTTTTTACTTGGCAGTTTAATACAGCCTTTAATAAGCGCTTCAAGTCATGTAATTTGCGATCCTTTAAGGTACCGTAAATTACTACTTAAAAGAAAAGAGCTTGATAGACTCGCCGGTTCTGTTGATCGTGGTGGCTTTACCTTAGTTGCAACTGCAATGTATTGGAAAAAATGCTGGGTAAAATTAGAATTTCATTTAGCTAAAGGTAAAAACCTTCACGATAAACGTACCGATGACAAAGACAAAGACTGGGCGCGTGAAAAAGAACGAACAATGAAACATGACGCGAGATAACTCCACATACACTTCAGTAAAAAACGCACTTTAGGTGCGTTTATCACTTCCTAAAAACCTGTACTAACTTAAAAAACGAACAAAATGTAAGACTAAGTTACTAAATTTAGAAGTTTTAAAAGTTAAAGCAATTGTTTCCTTGTTAATCTTGTGTTATCAATAAAAAACAAATTTTTGCAATAAAATTTGTACCAAATAAAAACAAAATAATATAACAAAGCATGACAATAAGGATTTCTGGATGAACAATAAAACACAGCACAAACTCAACGCCGTATTATATACCATGGTAGCCGCAGGTATCAGCTTATCAAGCAATGCAATTGCAAAAGATAAGCAAGAAGTTGAACGTATTGAAGTAACTGGTTCGCATATAAAGCGCACAGATATGGAAGGTCCTTCACCTGTGACCAGTATTTCAGCCGCAGACATTTCAAATACAGGCGCAACTGATTTAATTGGTTTGTTTGCGAAATTACCAATTTCCGGTCAAGGTACATTCTCAACACAGGCAAATAGTAGCGATGATACAGCCAATGGTGGTTCAAGTGTTTCTTTACGTGGTTTAGGTGCTGATTCTACACTTATTTTAGTAAATGGGCGCCGCGTTTCAGTGAGTCCTTTTGCAAAAGGAATAGATACAGCCTTTGTTGATATTAACAATATTCCGGTATCAGCAATCAAACGTGTTGATATTTTAAAAGACGGCGCCTCTGCCACTTATGGTTCTGATGCGGTAGCAGGTGTAATCAATATTATTTTACGAGATGATATTGATGGCATGGAAATCAACGCTAAGATAGGTGATACCGCCGACGGTGGTGGTAAAGAAGAAAACTTTAGCATGGTATGGGGTAATACTGCAGAAAAAAGCAGCCATACATTCATATTAGATTACTTTAAACGAGAAGAAGTACTTTATGCAGATAGAGACTACGCTGCGTCATCAAATCAATCTGCTTTAAATCCAAATGATAGATATGCGGATGACTTTAGAAGTTCTTCAGGTATCCCAGGTACTATCGCTTTAAAATCCGATCCAACTAATCGTCTACCAGACACATTTGGCAATGATGTTTGTGCTGCAGAAGATATTGTAGGCACTTTATGTCGTTATGATTACGCGCCTCATATGACTATGGTACCAGCAACTGAGCGCTTTAGCTTTAACTACATGGGTAAATTAGATTTAACTGATGATATACGTGCGTTTGCAGAATTAAACGGCCAGAATGCAAAAACAACAGTAAAAGGCGCAGGTAGCCCAAGCTTTAATGAACTATATATGTCTGCTGACAATGTAAATCATCCATTTGCAAATATGCCAGATCACGAGTTTTACAATCAAGACCTAACGATGCGTCGCCGTATGGTTGATATTGGTAACCGTAAAAAAGAAGTCGACTCAGATTACTACCGCACTATTTTTGGCTTAGAAGGTGAGTTTGGTGATTGGAGCTGGCAAGCAGCTTATAGCTACATTAAAAGTAAATCAGTAGAACAAGGTGTGGATGGCTTTCCTAATTCTCGCCGCGTACAAGAAGCGATTGATAATGGTACTTGGAACCCGTTTGAGCCTTCTGCAAATAGCCAGCAAGCTTTAGATTACATTGAAACCACAACAACGCGTATCGGTAAATCAACTAACCGCTCTTGGGATGCTAAAATTTCAGGCCCATTAATGGAAATGGATTCAGGCGAGCTAATGATGGCCGTTGGTTATGAATTCCGTGAAGAAACTATCAGCGACAGACCAGATGATCAATTTTTACGTGGTGAAGTATTTGGTACAGAAGCAACACAGGCAAGTGGTGAACGTGATAATACGGCTATTTTTGCAGAATTAGCAATTCCACTATTAGACGAATTAGAAGTGCAACTAGCTGTTCGTTATGAAGATTACAGCGACTTTGGTACAACGACTGATCCTAAAGTATCTTTCCTTTGGAGTCCAAATGAAGATATTTCTTTACGTGGTTCATGGGGCACAGCATTTAGAGCGCCATCTTTATCTCAACTTGGTTTAGGTCGTACAGATGAGTCGCCTAGCTTAGTTGATACATTACGCTGTAACGCGGTAGGTAATGTAAATAAAGCTTGTGAAAAGCAAGAATATACTGCGATATTTGAAGGTAACCCTGATTTAGGACCTGAAGAGTCTACAAGTTATAATTTAGGTATGATTTATAATGTAACCGATGATTTAAGCTTTTCACTCGATTACTACAGCTATGATATAGAAAATATTATCGACTCAGATACTCAGTTTTTATTATCTACGCAAGGGTTAGACTCAAGTGTTGTTGAGCGTATTCCAACTGGAATTGAAGGCGACCCAGGTGAGATTGTACGTATCTTTGATACTTTCCAAAATATTGGTGATTTAACAACAACAGGTTTAGATTTAGACCTTAAATACAAACTAGATACGGCTTTTGGTGATGTAAAACTATCTTATGTTTTAAACTATGTTTTAGAGTATGAAGACAAACGCCCTGACGATAAAGGTGGCCAGCGAGTGAACACTCAAGAAGGTGGTTGGGAGCAACCACAATTTCGTTGGACGGCTGCAGCTGATTGGAGCAATGATGACTTTGGCGTTCACTTAGGCATCAACTTTGTAGATGAATTTGAACAAGATCCATCGGTTAAAGAAAAAGGAATTAGAGATGCGCAAGGTAATCCTATTCTTGATGATAATGGTAAACCTGAGAGTATGGTAACTATGCCAAATGTTGATTCTATGGTGACAGTTGATACTTCTATTAACTACTATGGAATTGATAAGACTACGATAACATTTGGTGTAACTAACTTATTTGATGAAAAACCACCTTTTACTTATGACGATTTTATGGGGTTTGCTGTAAACGTGCATAGTGGACAAGGTCGTTTTGCTTATTTACAAGCTAGCTATAAATTTTAAGTCGTTTATTAAATAAAAATCGTATTAATACACGATTTTTATTTACAAAATTTAGACACAAAAAAGCCGTAAACACTTTATGATTACGGCTTTTTTTAATATCAAAAATGAATTCAATATTATTTGTATTTTTGCATTACTAAAGTCGCATTAGTACCGCCAAAACCAAAACTGTTCGACATAACAGTATTGAGCTCTACATCACGTTTTTCAGTAACGATATCTAGGCCTTTTGCTTGTTCATCTAACTCATCGATATTAATTGAAGGCGCAACAAAGTTATTTTCTAACATTAATAACGAAAAAATTGCTTCATGAACACCCGCCGCACCTAGTGCATGACCAGTCATCGCTTTAGTTGCACTGATAGCGGGAGACTTGCCACCAAATACTTGTTGAATCGCACCAAGTTCTTTTACATCACCAACTGGCGTTGAAGTACCGTGCGTATTTAAGTAGTCAATCTCACCGTCAACAGTTGCCATAGCTTGTTGCATACAACGTACTGCGCCTTCGCCTGATGGTGCTACCATATCGTAACCATCAGAAGTAGCACCATAACCAACCACTTCAGCGTAGATGTGCGCACCACGCGCTAAAGCGTGCTCTAACTCTTCAACAACAACAATACCGCCACCGCCAGAGATAACAAAACCATCACGATTTGCATCATAAGTACGAGATGCTTTTTCAGGTGTGTCATTATATTTAGTAGATAATGCACCCATCGCATCAAATTCCATTGCAAGTGTCCAGTGAAGCTCTTCACCGCCACCAGCAAAAACAACATCTTGTTTGCCTAACTGAATTTGTTCTACTGCATTACCAATACAATGTGCAGAAGTAGCACATGCAGAGCTAATTGAGTAGTTAACTCCTTTAATTTTAAATGGTGTAGCTAAGCAAGCTGATGCAGTACTGGCCATAGTACGCGGAACCATGTAAGGACCAACACGTTTTACGCCTTTAGCACGTAAGGTATCAGCGGCTTCTACTTGGTACTTAGATGAACCACCTCCAGAACCGACAACTAAACCCGTACGCGGATCAGAAATTTGTTCTTCAGTTAAACCTGAATCAGAAACTGCTTCAGCCATTGCGATGTATGAATAAGCTGCTGCATCACCCATAAAACGAAAAGCTTTACGGTCTACATGTGCTTTAGTATCAATATTGATATGGCCACTGACTTGGCTACGAAGCTTATATTCAGCAAATTCTTCGTTATGTTTAATACCTGAACGACCAACTTTAAGTGATTCTAGCACTTCTTTTTTATCGTTACCGATACTTGATACAATACCGATCCCCGTAATTACGGCTCTTTTCATGGGGGTTCCCCTAATTTTACAAACTTAATTGCTGGCTATTTTACTGAAAAATTAAGCTGAACTGGTCAGCTTTGCTGTTTTTCTTAATATAACTGACTATTACATTAAATAAATGTTCAATTTATATCGTTATCTATACCCAAGCCACTTTAAAATACGCGTTTAAGGATTTCTGAGCAATTCATGATTTAGGCGCATCTTTGTATTAATGGTTACTCCCTTAAAAAAAGATGCAACAACGAACATGATTTGCTCAGAAGTCCCCATAGGGTTGGTTTAGAAACGCTTTATGCTGCGTTAGATGAATTTGAAATAGAACAACTAGGCTACATCCATCAGCCTTGCCTAAAGCGCTTCTAACTCCAACTGAATCCTGTATTTTAAAGTGGCTTGGGTATATATGCTATTTTATGAATTAAATCAGTGAATTTACAATAAAAACCCTTAAAATGGCGAAAAAAGATGGCAATTAATTAATTATGATCGAAAATGCACACATTTACTTCAACCAATCAGGTACACCTGTCGCTGACAAGTTTGACGATATATATTTTTCTATCGACAATGGCTTAGCTGAATCTACCTTTGTATTTGTTGAAAAAAATAAAATTATTGAAAGATTACATGATCATGATCAAAATCACTTTGTTATCGCCGAAACAGGTTTTGGCACAGGTCTTAATTTTTTAAATACCTGGCAACAATTTGAAAACAGTGACAATAAAACGGTAAAAAAACTACATTTTATCTCTTTTGAAAAATACCCCATAAAAAAATCTGATTTAGTGAAATCACTTGCTGCATGGCCAAACTTAAAACCATATACCGAAAAATTAATTGCCTTGTATCCCGTCGCGATGCAAGGCTGTCATAGATTAGAGTTTGCCAGTGGCACAATTGTTTTAGATCTTTGGTTTGGTGATATTAAAGACACATTGCCACAAATATGTTTTCAAGAAAAAGGCATTATTGATGCTTGGTACTTAGATGGCTTCGCTCCCAGTAAGAATCCTGATATGTGGCAACAATCTCTTTTTAATGCCATGGCTGACTTGGGTCGAGATAATTGTAGCTTTGCGACTTTTACCGCATCAGGTTTTGTTCGCAGAGGGTTAATTAAAGCCGGATTTAATGTACAAAAACATAAAGGTTTTGGTCGTAAACGAGAAATGATCTGCGGCCAACTAACAAAAGCAAATGATAAATTTAGCGAACCAAAATATTATCCTAGAGAGGGTGTTAATATAAATAAAATCGCCATTATAGGTGGTGGTATAGCGACTGCAAGTTTAGCCTTATCACTAAGCAAGCGCGATGCTCAATTTGAAGTGTTCTGTAAAGATGATCAAGTTGCAATGGGTGCCTCTCATAATCATCAAGGCGCTTTATATCCTCATTTACAAGCTAACTTTAGCCGAGAAAGTCAGTTTTATGCTCATAGTTTTTTTTATGCTCGACGATGTTTTGATGAGATTTTAACTCAAGGTTATACGTTCCCTTATCAATGGTGCGGTGTATTACTGCATGGTATTAATGCAGAAAAACAAAAAAGACAACAATCACTGATAGAGCAAAATAACTGGCCGAATGAGTTAATAAGCTATGTCTCTCCAGAACAAGCATCCGATATCGCAAATGTAGTAACACCATATTCAGGGCTTTTCATAAAGCATGGTGGCTGGATAAACCCACCAAAGCTCATAGAAGCCATGTTAAGTTATAGCCAAGCTAATAAGCTATTTACCATAAATACCAAGATTAAAATTGAAAAATTCTATCAAAAAGCAAATTTATGGTATTTGTTTGATGGTAAAATAGAGCATGGACCCTATTCTCAAGTTATTGTCGCCGCAGGCGAACACTCCGATACATTTAAACAAACAAAATCGCTCGATTTACATCCTGTAAGAGGACAAGTCAGTCATGTTAAAGCAACTGAAAAATCAGCTGAAATCTCTACTGTTTTATGCCACAAAGGCTACATAACCCCCCAATATTTAAACCACCATTGCATTGGCGCTACTTTTACTAAAAATAGCAAAGAAACACATATTAGCGAAGATGATAATAATATTAATCTAAAACAAGTTACTGACTTTTATGGTGAATGTGAATTCACGGACGATTTAAATGACATCACCAGTGCCAAGGCTGCGATACGCTGCACTAGTTTTGATCACATGCCATTAATTGGTCAAATTACTGATATAAAAAACTATCAAAAGAGTTTTGCCACATTACGCCACGGCAGTAAATATGGTTATTTATCCTACAACTCTTCTACATCAGGTTTATATATATTCACTGGTTTAGGCGCGCGAGGCTTATGTAGCGCACCATTAGGCGCAGAGTTATTATGTAGTGAAATGTTTAACGAACCTTTACCTATTGATTTAGCGATGAGTGAAGCACTACACCCCGCTAGGTTTATAGTGAGAGACTTAAAACGAAATAAAATATGAAAAACAATAAACGATTGTTTATAGTTATGTAAGTGTATTAAAATATTAAAAATTCCTAATTAAGGATGATCTATAAGGACATTATATGAGTAAAGTCATTGCCGATATTATGACAACATCAGTGTTTCAGCTTGATGTAGAGAATACCATGTTTGAAGTGCACAAATTAATGAAGGAGTCACAAATTCGTCATGTGCCTATTTCACAGAATAACAAGTTTATTGGTGTTGTAACACAAAAAGCAATTATCGCTAAGGTGATGTACTTACTAGATAACTATGGTTCATCATCTTTAGAAAGAAGAGAAAAATCCGTCTGTGTTTCTGATTTAATAGATAAGAACGTGGTATTTGCTAATCCTGACATGCCTCTAGTAGATGCTGCAGAATTCTTTTTAGCAAATCGCCATGGCTGTTTACCAATTGTAGATAAAGATAATTTATTGCAAGGAATAGTCACCTCTTCTGACTTTATTAAACTATCATTAACTTTTTTAAATAAAGGAATTAAATTATGTTAAAAGCTTATCAGCCAATACTTTTATTATTTTGTTTTATAAGCTTTTTTAGTTTAGCTAATTTATCATCAGTTCCCTTACCTGATGATACTGAAATTAGAATGAAACTTGATGATGATTATCCAATGATATTTAATGGCTTTGTTAAAATGTCAGATACAGATGTGATTGCGTTTTATCATAATCAATTAGGGTCACCAAATAAAATCATTGAAGATATTGGTCGATATACTTATTTTTACCAAGTTGATGAAAATTTAGTAAAAATAAGTATTTTTCAACAAATAGAGTGGACTGAAATAAGCATAATGATCACAACACCTTAATATTTTAAGGTTTTGCCATTTGGATCACAGCTCTTCGGTTTTTATCTCTTCCTAAAATTGTTTTATTTGAAGAGATATGACGTTTTTCGCCAAACCCCTCCACTTTAACTCTATCCGCTTTGACGCCTAATTCAATCATATAGGTTTTTATCGCCTTAGCACGCTTTTGAGATCGAGCTTGGTTAAGAGAACGGCCACTATAGCTATCGGTATAAGCGGAGATCAAAACAGACTCAATGTCAGGATCATTTTTAAGGTATTCTCCTATTCTATCAAGGCGAATTTTTGACGCTTTAGTTAACTCTCCCGTATTAGGTTCATGATGGATAACCGTAAAAGCGATATCTTCAAAGCTATAAGGTAAAAGTTCGTCTCGGCATTTTAAAAATTCTAAATAAACTTTTTTAAAGTTTACTGCTAATAAACCAACTAAGACTTTATCATTTTGATTATTCCAATCTTGATAATACAAAGTAGGCGTAAAGCCTTTTTCAAGCTCAGTTAACATTAACCAAGATACTTTACTGCCAAGTTCCCCATCAAATTGTTTTAATAATTTTAAATTAGCTAACTCTTTTGATGGCACACCAGGCATCCACATAGGTGGTACAGATTTTACAGCTGCAAAATCATACCCTTCAGGCTGAATTAGCATATCAAGAATAAACGACATTGGCTTAGACTTACTTGCATAGCTTATAAATTGCGCTTCACCATATGAAGGGATTGAGTGGTTTAATTTACAAGATAAACGTTTTGTTTGTTCTAATTGCCAAATAGAATCATCTGCTTTGGCAGAATATTGCCGTATTCCAGCATTAGCGTCAAAACTTATCACAGTAGAGCTCAACAAGTTAAAATATAAAAATATTAAGGCCATACGACTAAACACAAATACAACTCCAATTAAAACAGTGCATTAGTTAATTAAAGCACCCTATATGATTCCATGAATCACATATAAAGATTATAGGTCAAAAAAATTACCTTAACCGATTAATAAACTATACAGTTTATCGGCCTAAATATAAAAAAATAAAACTTTAATTAACTTAATAAGATTTTAATTTATGCTTTAGGTATAATACGCGCCATTTATTATCTAAAAAAATTTATAATGTCTTCAAACGAACAAACACTATTTTCAAAACGCTTCCGAGGTTATTTTCCTGTTGTTATTGATGTTGAAACAGCTGGATTTAATAATAAAACAGATGCTTTATTAGAAGTTGCTGCAAGTATTTTAAAAATGGATGACGATGGTGTTATTTCACTTGAACATACATTACATTTTCATGTTGAACCATTTGAAGGGGCTAATATTGAACAAACTGCAATAGACTTTAATGGTATAAAGCCATTCAGTGCTTTGCGTGGTGCGGTACCAGAGTCTGAAGCAATTAAAGAAATTTGTAAAGCAGTTAGAAAAGCACAAAAAGCAGCCGGTTGCCAACGATCAGTGATTGTAGCCCACAATGCCGCATTTGATCATGGTTTTTTAAATTCAGCTATTGAGCGCTGCAATATTAAACGCACACCATTTCATCCTTTTGTAAGCTTTGATACCACTACTTTATCTGGTTTAGCACTAGGTCAAACAGTATTAGCAAAAGCCTGTGTTGCAGCAAAAATTGACTTTGATAATAGCCAAGCACACAGTGCATTATACGATACAGAACGTACAGCGGAGCTATTTTGTTTTATTGTTAATAAATGGCAAGCTTTAGGTGGATGGCCGCTTGCTGAAGAAGAGCAAAGCGACAAAACTGAAGATTAGTTAAGTTATTAATTACAGATGCTTAGGCCAAGCCAAGCATCTGTAATTAAGGTTTAAATGTTTGCGTGATCTTGCCTTCAGTGATTTTTAATAAATTTGGCGGGTAAATTCTAGTAAATTGCTTATTATCTTTCGCGATATGAAGCTCGACACCGGGATGCATCAACTCATTTATAGTTAAACGACTGGCGTGCAATAACATATTGAGTTTTTTTTGTAATAAATCTCTATTTTTATAAACCCGTTTTAGCTTAGTTAATAGCATATCTTCACTCGCTTTTATTTTAGTTTGATACACTTTTTTTTGTTCAGCACTCGGTATGTTTTCAGCTTTTTTTCGTGCTTGTTTAAAAGATTTCAACTTTGAATTAAGTGTTTTTTCAAGTGTTGCAAGCTGATTTAACTTCTCTCTGAGTTCATGCCAATATTGTGCTAAATAGATTTTTGTTTTAGTACCAGAAGGCGCACCTAATTCACCCGTTTCAACGCGTAAAGCATTAATAACTTGGCCACCAATAATTTTGCCTCTGGGTTTATCTCCTGTACCCACTCTAATTAAACGCCTCGCTGAAAGCTCACAATGTAAAGCTTGCTTATCTATCATCAAATCTTGTTCTGAACTTAACTTACTATATTGTGCATATCCTATTGAAATAGTGCCATTTGCTTGCACACTACAGGTGAAATCACGGCCTTCTTCACGCTTTCTCCCAATTACCCCATTTATTATTGTAATTGCTGATTCAGAGCATATATCTGCTGATTCAACAAAGCCTAATACGGTAATATCACCGCTTGCTTTGATTTTCATACCATCTTTTACATCTTCAGATACAATCACACTACCATCAAATTCAATATGACCCGTAGTCACATCAACATTGCTATAACACACAACATCATCAACACGCATACCTCTGGGGACAGCTACAGGAACTCCCACAGCATCAGCGATTAAAATATTAGCGTTTTTAGGGTCTAAAGTCGTTCCATCCATCACTTGTATTGGGAAATCTTTACCGGGAACTGCAGAAATAACATCACCAAAAACGGTATAACCATCTTCTCCATTAGATGGTGGTACGCGTTGCATTAATGGTGTGCCTGGGTTTACTGTGATAAGCGCGCCTAAATCACGCATATCTACTTTGCCATCTTCTTTTTTTTGAGGACTTAAAACACGATCTTGCGCTGTGGCGCATAATCGAATGTAGCGTGTATCCGTGCCATTTTTAGCCCTTTTTCCATGAGCTACAATACAGCTATAAATTTCACCGGCTTGGGTTTCAAATTGACGACCTAAAAAGTTTTCAATTGCTTTATTACTTGCGCCACTTTTGACACCAGCACTTTCTAAAGCTTGCTTCATAGTTTGCGCATCAGCAATATTACCACCTTTGCTTACAGTTAATGTTGCCTCTGCAGTCATATTTGTATCGTCAACTTTAATTGTGATAGTGGCGTCTACTGCTGTTGCAATAATGTACGGTGGGGGCTTGATGGTATTTGAATTTGAAAAAAGAGATCTAATTGTCGCTAAATTGATTTCAAACTCTGCAAATTCAGATGATTCAAATAACTCAATAAGCTGTTCTGCTGATGCAGGATAGCCTGAATCAGATGGGTGCTGAACTAATTGAACTTGCTTTGTTTTTTTGTCTAGTGAAAACAGCGACATTTATAACCTATTTCCATAATTCAAGGTATTAGTTATTTGAGCATAACTAGAAGTAAAAGTTAAGTTTTGTCTATTAAAGTAATAATTATAAATAATTCAACACAAAAGAAATTAAAAAACATACTTTCAGCGTATTGTTTTAATTAATAAAAACCGATAGAAAAATTTAACTTATTGTACCTTTAAAATATTTTTTTAGTCACTACACTTCAAATTTAGAAGTCGCATCTAATAAATTATCGGATAAATAGTGGAGATTTTTTGCAACTTCTCGGATTGATATTAAGGATTCTTGCGTATCTTCAAATGAACAATGCATATTCGATACGTTATCAACAACCATTGCAGCAACTGATGTTTGCTCCTCAGTTGCTGCAGCTATTTGTGCATTCATGCCATTAATAGATAAAATTTGCTCTGATATTTTCTCTATTGATATTCCAGTTTCTTGTGCCGAATTTGCATTGTCTTTTGCCATGTCTCTTGCTGAATTCATTGCACCAACAGACTCATTTGCAGCACCTGTTAAAACAGTTAAAAGCTCTCTAATTTCATTTGTTGATTTCGCAGTTCTTGATGCCAACTCTCTGACTTCATCAGCTACAACAGCAAACCCCCTACCTTGCTCTCCAGCCCTAGCGGCCTCGATTGCGGCATTTAAAGCAAGTAAATTAGTTTGCTCTGCTATTGAGGTGATTACATTTAAGATCTGTGTCACATTTTGAGTATCACTTGCAAGTTGATCTATAGTTGAAGATGCGCTTTGAATTTCTTCACTTAATGCTTGCGACATTTTCACAGATACATTTATTTGCTTTAAGCTTTGCTCCACTTCTTTTTCAGCTACTTGAGCAGCCCCCGCAGCATTTGCTGCCGACGAAGAAATGTCTCCAACGCTTTGTTTCATTTCCTCCATGGACTGCCGCACTATTTCAGCATCTGTGGATTGTTGTGTTGTTGCCGACTCTGCTTTTTCCATTCCTTGTACTAAACGAGTAGAGTTTTCCATTAAAGGCTCTACAACAGACATGATTTCTAAAACAGAACCCTTTAAAACACCAATAAATGCATTAAAGTGGATGGCAACTTGTCCTATTTCATCATTAGAGCATACCGTTAGCTTTGAACTTAAATTACCTCCACCACTTGCAAGTAACTCCAACCCATTTGCAGCATTTTCAGCCGCCAAGCCAATTTTTTTAGCTATAAAAATAGCTAATATAATTAAGCCAATGAGCATGAAAATACTAATTGAAAGCATTAAAAATAAAGCATCGTCAGAACGGGTTTGAGTACTTTGCACTAATCCAATAAACCGAGAGTCAGCTTTATTTTTAATTGATTTAAAACTTTTTAATAAAACATCAAATTTAGCCGATTTACTTTTTGCATCATCCTGAATTTTAGAAAAGTCAGCTGTACCATCAATCATACCGATAGCGATTTTTGACGAGATTTCAGCATATTCATTTAACTGCTTAATTTCAGAGCCACCTCGATAACTTTTATCTAATGAGTTTAACTCTTCTAAGTAATTTTGAATTTCATTTTTAGTTATATCCGCCTTATCTACTAGATCACCATCACCAAATGTAACGGCTTGGGTATATAAATCGTCTAGTTTTTCTAGCAAATACTTATTAGAGGTAGCAAGCTGAACAACTTTATATGACGTGGTTTGTAGCTCATCTAATGCATGTTTATTATCAACCATAGCAGAGTAATTAATGATTGCGGATACTAAAAAAACCACAACAGATATACTCGTAATCGCGTGTATCTTTTTAGTAATGCTTAAATCATTAAACGAAAAACCATTCGACATAAACTGCTCCAAAACAACTAAAAATAAATTATTTATATTAAGATCTTCTTTTAATTGTTATCTATTTTATGAATTTATCTAGTTTTTTTTAAATTGAACTACAATTTATTTGATTCATTTATCTAAATCAAGGATAAATCATGAAAACTCAACTTACAATAGCAGTATTAGCTACACTATCTTTACCCTTGCATGCTGAGATAAACATTTCAGGTTTTGCCAGTGTAAATGGCGGTAAAGTTATAAGTGGTACTGGCGTGCCACAATATGATGTTGAACCTACATTTTTAGCAGACTATCCCATAGTTAGTGCATATACCCAAGACTTTTCAATGAAACCTGAGTCACTGTTTGGCTTACAGTTTACTGGAAATCTGTCTGAAGGGCTTTTTGCAACCGCACAAATAGTCGCTCGTGGTGCAAATGACTATGATGCTAAATTTGAATGGGCATATATATCTTATGAATTAAATGATAGTTTGACCATTCAAGCTGGTAAAAAAAGACTACCACTGTTTTACTACTCAGATTTTTTTGATGTTGGTTACGCTTATGTTTGGATGCGCGCACCAGCAGATAATTATACATGGCAAATCTTTAATTATAACGGTATAAATGCCTTATATAGTGGCTCAATTGGTGATTGGTCACTCAGTGGTAATATTTATGGTGGTCGGGAAGATGATACCAATAACAAACTTTTGTCTGATTTTTTCTTTCTCGAACCAGTTCGTGAAATTTGGAAAGATATTCTAGGTGGTGTGATTCAAGCAAGTAACGATTGGCTAGAAATAAGAGCCACTCATATGCAATATACTAACGAAAGATATCGTAGCGGCGAACAAGTATTGTGGGATGGAAAACCACAAAGAGATGGCAAATTTTATGGCTTGTCGGTAAATGCTGACTTTGGTAACTTATTTATACTAACTGAGTTGAATAGGCTAGATTTAGGCGGAAACTTAGATACATACATGATAAGTGTAGGTTATAGATTTAATGACATTACACCGTATTTTGCATATGCTGATTTCGAAGAAGATGCAACAGATGGAGAACATCACGATACTATGTCATTAGGTGTTAGGTGGGATTTTCACTCTTCAGCGGCATTAAAAATTCAATACGATAAAGTTGAAGAGCATTCTTTTGATTTAGCTGTTGCAGGTGATAGTGAGTCAATTACTTTTGGTATAGATGTTGTATTTTAGGAGAATCATCATGAAAACACGTACATTAGCGATGACTCTATTTCTATTTAGTGCAACAACTTTAGCCGATGTGGCAGTCATTGTTCACCCATCAAATAGCAATGCGATTGATGCAACTGTAATCAAGAAAATATTCACAGGTAAAAGTAAATCTTTTTCTGATGGCAGTAAAGTTAGCCCAGTAAGTCAAAGCGCAAGTTCAGTCGTAGCGGCTGAATTCAATAAAAAAGCATTAAAAAAATCATCAAGTCAATTAAAAGCATATTGGTCTAAACTGGTTTTTACCGGTAAAGGAACACCCCCGAAAGAACTTAGCAATGATGCTGACGTACTCAAACATATCGCCTCAACACCAAATGCTATCGGTTTTATAAGTGTAGACTCAGTCGATAGCAGTGTAAAAGTTGTACAAAAATACTAATTCACCTCAAAAACACAAAATGAGCATCTTTCACTTTGTGTTTTTTTATACAAATCGCATACAAATCAATCAACAGCCAACTCAATTACAATTAAAACTTGTACCATGACAAAAGCTTGGCGTATACTTACTGCATTAGCATACATACCAGTAGCTATAGTCAAACAAACTGAAGTTTATTTCGACGTTAGAAAATAGTGAAAAAAGTATTATTTCACTAAAACAGATTTCAGGGGCTGATTAGGATTCGACGGGATCCCTGAAGC
The DNA here is from genome assembly GCF_002276045.1 of Pseudoalteromonas sp. NBT06-2. GTDB lineage: Bacteria > Pseudomonadota > Gammaproteobacteria > Enterobacterales > Alteromonadaceae > Pseudoalteromonas. Next base: position 99,902 of record NZ_NQMR01000014.1, read on the forward strand.
CTTAGGTGCATGTCGAGGTGCGGCTGGCCTCGTAAAAAAGCCGCAATTAAAGTAATCGCAAACGACGATTCTTACTCTCTAGCAGCTTAGGCAGCTAGCGCTCCTTCCAAGTATTCTCGTGGACTTGGGATCCGGAGTGTCACCCTACATTGAGATCGCGATGGAAACCCTGGCCGGGGTTGAAGCGCTAAAACTAAGCGGCCTCGCCTTTGCTTATCGTGTACGTCCGAGATTTAAAGGTTAATTAAATGACGATACTAAACATGTAGTACCGAAGGTCGACGCTTTCCGGACGGGGGTTCAAATCCCCCCAGCTCCACCACATTAAGTTGTTATAAATCAGGTAGTTAAGCTAAAACTTAACTACCTTTTTTATTTTCGCCACCTAACTACAACCACAAAACATCCACACTAAAAATAAAATAATTCAATAATTAAACTAAGCGTTCACACTAAAAAACAAGGAAGCCTTATGATTAATGACAATTTGTATAAATTTAGAACTCTAGATGTTAACTCTTTAGCTGCACTAGCATCAAAAAAGCTTTGGTTCTCTAATTATGAAGGATTAAATGATCCAGCAGAATTGCACTATAAAATAACTGAAGAATATAGTGATGATGATTACATTAAATACTACAAAGAAAGAATAAAAGCAGAAGAACCTTATTCTGTGCGAAAAATTCATCCTGATGAAATTACTAAGTATTTTATAAAAAACCGTGATGAATTTCTAAAGGAAATAAAATGGCGAATATCTCCGACCGTTCAATGGGAAAATTACGCAGTGTAGATGATAGCTATATTCGATATGAAACATTAACTCAGTCGAATGATAAGATTTCCAATGTCCTAATTATCAGAAGTAAGTATCGCCAAAAAAGGCGATACTTTTGAAGGGGAAGTAAATTTATTCAACAGTGTTATAGTGTTCTACAACTGTATTATTAATGACGACCTTTAATATATATATAAAAAATAGTGGTAACATTAAACCAAAACTAATAAAGCACAATATACCCCACCCAAGTAAAGGCAAAAACATATCAACTAATGATTTTTCAAATCTAAAACGATATTTTTTTATTTTCATTTACCTAATTCCTTTTTACACAGGTCGATGTACAAACGAAATTCTGACCTCGTATTCCTGTACAAGTTGCTACATATTTAACACACATAGCTACAGGTCCAAAATTGAATGAACCGCCATACATTTGAAGTAAGCCAGACATAGACTCTGCACCACTATTAGTTGTAAAAGAGTATTCTCCATTTACATCTTTATCGTTTAATGGGAGATCATTACAATCACCATCATAGGCACTAGTCATAACAAAAGTGTTATTTTTAAAATCTAGATACCCACCCATTCTTCCACCATCAACAGTATTAAACCCAAGGTCATTAGGATTAAGAACATTTAGAACAGAGCCAACCATTGAAACTACACCATTTGAGGAATTAGCCATAACCCCAATAAATTGAGTGGATTTTAATGCATATACTCCAACGTAATCATATGGATCGGATGATGAAATATTAGTTACAAATCTATTAAAAAGATCCCTTCTTAGAGCTGAGCTTTTAATATAGCTGTGAGCTGTCTTACTATCAGAACTGACACTCTTAGCTTTACACTCAGTTGAAGTTGAACTAGTTGAATCAAAGCCCATTGAAGTATTAGACATACTTAAATCATCTTCATTAAAGACTTTGAAATTCAAATAATTTATCGCCTGCTTTTTAGCTTCAACAAGAGAAATAAATGAAGACCTGATTGAAGAATCAGGTGTAACCTCTACAGCTTCTACTGTAGGAACCAAATCTTCAATATAAACTTTGTTTAACCTGTATTTTTTATAAATTAAATTTGTTTCATCGAACACATGAGCATAAGATATTTGATTTCTAAACCATCCTGACTCAGCTTTCATTTTCATACCATATTCTGTACAGCCATTACAAGAAATGACATCAACGTCAGCAGCATAAACCGACGGCATTAGAAACAAAGATAAAGATAATATTTTTTTCACGCTTAATCCCTTTTTAATATTGAAAATCCTTATACTTGAAATTTAATGAAAAAATTTCAAGAGCGGAATATACTACCATCACTTCATAACTGTCAACAAATTAGGTCCATTTGACTCAGTTAAAATGTCTGTACAATTGAAAACATTGTACTTTTTTTATTCTACTTTTAATGTCCGAACTTATAAAACAAACAGATATTATGGTTGAAAAACCACTTTATGAAGTCATAGAAGATTTTGTATCATTAAAACGCTCTATACATACAAGGCGGGCATATAAAGGAGATATTACCCAGTTTTTTAATACTCTCGATCTTATAACACTCGAAGATCTTGCATACCTTCCATTTGCTCAATTAATCAATAAAGTTGAGCAGGTGCTTTTG
>NZ_NQMR01000140.1 GCF_002276045.1 Pseudoalteromonas sp. NBT06-2
TAGAATTTACAGCTAAGCTGTATTTATAACTTATCATTTATTGAGTAAATGTAAATAGTTTGTTTACAGAAATGGTTGTTATTTGATTTTATAATTCACTGTTAATATCAAATTTAGACAGCTAAAAAATAATTTATTCGTATTTTCAACTTGTTTTTGATAGCTACAATGGGCTTTTGATTTAGAGCATAAATTTAATTTGTTTTCTAGATACCTATTGTCATATGAGGGTGATTTTATTCTTAAACACCTTAATTTTATTCTTAAACACCTTAATAGTACAATCAAAAAATTGCTTATAAACTCCGATTGTTTTAGAAGTGTAAAGGTACACTTTAACTAAAGACTTCGTTAGATGTATTATTATCTAAAATAACGAGGTCAAAAATGCCAAAGAAAATATTATCAACAGAATTTAAACGTGAATGTGCAGAACTAGTAATTGTTCATGGTTATAAACATAAAGATGCCGCAGTAGTTATGGCCGTAGGATTATCATCCATTCAGCGCTGGATCAGTCAGTATAAAAAAGAACAACAAGGTATCACACCAACAGCGAGAGCTTTATCGCCTGAACAAATACGTATTCAGGAACTAGAAAAGCAAATTAAGCAGTTAAAAAGTGATAATCAACTATTAAAAAAATCGTCTGCCTATTTCGCCATGGAAATGAATTACGGCAACAAGTAGCTGTTTTGTTGACCATTACAGTATAGTTCGTGCTAAATTTTTAATTAATATAAGTGCCTATCTTATATGTGTTAAAATAAGTGATATCGCATAAATGCTCGGTGAGGATATTTGTTTGTTCCTTTGTAATATGGCTTTCAGAACCGCCACTATTAATTGTTAATTAAATAATCTTCAATATATCGAACAACACTCATTTTTAGGTGCGGAAAGACAGTTAGTGTAAATCACAATGTACAGAGAAAAAATGAATATTTTGAAGACGAGTCACACAATAGTGACCCGCCTAACATAAAAAGAACATAGGATTTCATATGCTAGTTCTATGGATAGGTAATAGACCAACTGTCTAATTCACCCACAACACCGCCGGTACGATCATACAAATACAATTTCCATGTACCGTCAGAATCAATACCTGATGCATCAAAAGATAAAGTTTTATCAATACCATTGACAACGTTTGGTGCTTCGTATTTATGCACATACCACTTAGTGCCATCAGGCGCGCGTAACTTAACCAACAATTGATCAGCATCGACATGATTAATACGAACCTGCACAGTGACCACTCCTGAGTCTCCAGTACGATCAACCGCAATTGAACTCTTTACACCTAACCAGTCGTTATCAGGGATAACCAGATCAGTTTCATTAGCATAAGTATCACCGCAATCAACTTCACAAGGTGGGTTATAAACAACTGTAACAGCTTCAGTGATTGAGTCACTTGTTGCGCCTTCATTATCAACAACCGTTAATGAAACATCATAAGTACCGTTTTCAGCATAAGTATGTACTGGGTTCTGAGAACTAGAAGTATTGCCATCACCAAAATCCCATGACCAACTTACAACAGAGCCATCACTGTCAGAACTGGTGTCAGTAAAAGTTGCAGTTAAATCACTTACTACAGAACTGAAGTTAGCTTGTGGTGCTTCGTTACCGGGATCAACAGTTGTTGTGTAGCTAGCGACCAGATCAACACCAGAATAGTCACTATATGCACGAACCATAACATACCAACGTCCATCCTGAAGTTTATCGCTTGCCACATCAACCGTTTCATTATTGCCGCCTTTATAAGGTCGGTAATCATAAGTTGAAGTAGTCGGTTGTGCGCCGTAACGAACATAAATATCCGCATCACCACTGCCACCACTAATCGCAAACTGCAGTGCTTCTAATTCTTCACCCGATGCAACAGCCGCATCTAACCACCAGTGATAGACCTCATCACCTTTTGTACCGCTAATATCAGTCACAGCAACAGCGTTTTCCAATGCCCCACCAGGAGCTGGCGGAAGTGTGGATACTTCAACAGTAATTGATTGTGATGTTTGATCTGAATTGCCATTTGAATCCGTCACAGTTAAAGCAACATCATAAGTACCTTCTTCAGCATAAAGATGAATTGGATTCAGCTCGCTTGAACTACTTCCATCACCAAAGCTCCATGAATAACTTTCCAGATCGTTGTCAGGATCAGTACTTGAATTATTGAAAACAACTTCTAGTCCAGTAGCCGTATATTCAAAGCTAGCCACAGGCGGACGAGGTTCAACTTCAACTGATAATGCTGCAGCCGCATCAATTAATCCGTAACCAGTATATTTATCTTTACCGGGATCACGCAAATCAACAGCTGACTCAGCTAACGCCTGACGAATTTCTTCCGTACCATAGTCTGGATATTTAGCTTTTAACAAAGCAGCAACGGCAGTTGCATGGGGTGTTGCCATTGAGGTTCCACTCATGTAGCCGTAATCGGAAGCACTTACATTAAGGCTCACTTCAGGCAATGACTGAGAAAGTTCTAAACCTAAGCCATTAGCAATCACAACTGAAGGCACAGTTTGACCTGTGCCACAATCCGATGAGGATGCATCCGGTTGACAAAATGCCAACGTATAATCAAAAGCATCTTCAGCTGTTGAATTAATTAATACCATTCCGATAGCACCAGCAGCTTTTGCATTAATTGACTTGTCTCGCATTGGAATTTCACCGCGATTAACCAGCGCAATTTTTCCAATCACCAGACTGTCACCATTGGCATCAAAATAATCTTCATAATTACCCATTCCAGGCACTAACGCTAAAGTTCCAGCTGCAGAACCAATTGGACTACGATCAAGAGTGAAAGCTTCAAGTGGATTGCCGTTACTACTTAAATCAGCACAAAAACCTTCGCCTAAAGGCATAGTCGATTCAATCTGTGTACCTGGCGCAACAAAGTCCATAGCGATATTATAGTTTGAGAAAGAAGCACGTGTATTATTTTTACGGACAGCGCCAATTGCAATGGTTTCAGGGTAAGCACCTGGATTACTCAACCAGGGGTTCGAGTCATTACCTGTTGCGGCAACCATAATAAGACCTTGCTCATAAGCAGCTTCAACAGATGCTTTTAACGTTTGAGAACTACCGCCAGTACCTAAACTCAGGTTGACAATATCCAGTCCCATTGCAACAGCTCGTTCAATCCCACTTGCCACAGTGCTAACACTACCAGACAATCCGTTAAAAACACGAATACTGTAGAGCTCAACATCTGGCGCAATACCAACGACACCAATTGAATTATGTGCACCAGCAATAGTACCGGCAATATGAGTTCCATGAAACTTACTGCTACTACCACCAGCCAGATCAATTTCTTCGACTAGCACATCAGCAAGATCAGGGTGAGTTCCATCAACACCATTATCAATAATACCAACCTTTACACCTGCACCTGTAGATTCATTCCAGACTTGATCCGAATTAGTCTGCCCAACACCCCAGGGTTGAATTTCTCCCTCATCCCAAGCACATCCATTTAAGCTAACAGCGGAATCAGCTTCAACGTAGGCAACTACATCAAGGCTTTTCAACCAGTTTAGTTGTGTTGCATCAAGTTGAGGTACCTTAAGCGCATTGATCAATTTAAATGACTTTTCGACCTTGATATTCTTCGTTGCTAGCTGATTACTCAATAACGTCTGCTGTTGCAAAATGCTTTGAGAAACTTGTATTCGGCCACTGAAAACCTGAATTGAAGATAGGTTATTTTTAGGTGTTTTCAAACCAATAATATAACCATCAGTTTGCGTTTTTGCGGCTGTAGTTGTGGGTGAAATTGACGTCAGAGGTAGATCATCTGTCATTACACAAGTTGATGCAGTTGCAACTTGTGATTGTATACCGAAGGTAGCGCTGATCAGCACACCAATAATTAACTTTTTCTTCATTTTGTTTTGTTCCATTATTTTATTCAAAAACTCATCAATATAAATAAATTTTTAAAATGATATTTTTCGCAACAACGGACAGGGAGATTTTAAATCTGTCATTCTAGTAAGCATTAAAGAAGTCATTCAAAAAGCTACCTGTCCTACAAAAAATAAGATAGTTGAAATTAAGTTAAGACTAATGATTAAAATGTAATTGACCAGTTATCTAACTCGCCTTCTACACCTCTTGTACGATCATAAAGATACAATTTCCATGTACCTTCTGAATCAATACCCGAAGCATCGAAAGTCAATGTTTTGTCAATTCCATCTGCCACATTGCCATCCTCATATTTACTGACATACCATTTGGTGCCATCAGGTGCACGAAGCTTGATCAATAACTGGTCTGCATCGTCATGTACTATGCGAACTTTCACGCTCACTTGTCCAGAATCTCCAACACGATCGACACTGATGTTGCTTTTAACACCTAACCAATCGCTATCAGGAATAACAAGTACATCGTTATTTGAGTAGGTTTCACCAGCACAATCTTCGCCAACACAATCAACTACCTGAACTTGTGCGCTCACTGTAGATTGCGCGCTATCATCATCAGTCACCGTTAATGAAACAGCATAAGTACCAGCAGATTCATAGGTGTAAACAGGATTTTGCTCTGTTGATGTATTACCGTCACCAAAGCTCCATAACCAACCAATTAACTGGCCATCAGGATCAGAACTATTGTCGATAAAGTTAACGGTTAACAAATCTGCTGAAGTTGTAAAGTCAGCAACAGGGTCGTTGTTATCAGTGACAACTTCCAGTGTCTGGCTACTGGTGTTAGTTGCACCACCATTATCAGTCACAGTTAATGAAACAGTGTAAGCACCCGCAGAGCTATAAGTGTAAACAGGGCTCTGCTCTGTTGATATATTACCGTCACCAAAGTCCCATAACCATTCAACGATATCACCGTCATTATCACTACTTGAATCTATGAAAGTCACAGTCAATAAATCAGCATGAGTTGTAAAGCCCGACTCAGGTGCATTATTAGAAATAATGGTTGAGTAATTGCCAACAAGGTCAACATCGGAATAGTCACTATAAGAACGCACCATCACATACCAGCGGCCATCTTTAAGGTCATCTTGAACAACATTAACTGTCTCGTTATTACCACCCTTATAAGGACGGTAATCATAGGTTGAAGTGGTCGGTTTCGCGCCATGACGAACGTAGATATCCGCATCGCCAGAACCACCGCTAATTGCAAAAGAAATTGCATCTAATACCTTACCTGCATCTACATTTACATCAAGCCACCAATGGAACTGTTCGCCTTTAACACCATCGATATTTTCAACTGCAACGCCGTTCTCTAATGCACCGCCAGGGATTGCTTTTACCTGAATATCTTGTGATGAAACAGATGAGTCACCAGCATCGTCAATTACGGTTAATGTAACTGTGTAAGTTCCATAAGCCGCATAGGTGTGAACCGGATCTGATTCTGATGAAGTAGTACCATCACCAAAGTCCCATACTACACTGACAATAGAACCATCTCTATCATAACTATTATTAGAAAAACTAACCGTCATTTCATTTAAGTCATAATCATAAGTCGCAACAGGTTTCATATTACCACCATCTGCAAGATCAAGTGCAGCGCGTGAATCTACCAGCCCGGCACCGAAAGTATTATCTCGACCTGCATCACCCAAATCTAACGCTGATAATTTAAGGTAATCTCGTACAACATCCGTATTAACCTCAACACCATTTGCTTTTAATTTAGCAATGATAAGCGCTGAGACACCAGCAACATGAGGTGTCGCCATTGAAGTACCGCTGGCAATTCGATAACCATTACCCGGTTCAGTGGAATTAACTCCTGATCCTGGAGCAACGACGTCAAGCTCTGGCCCTCGTTGAGAAAAGGATGCTATATTATTAGAGCTGGTTGTCGCACCGACAGCAATAGTCCAAGGGTAACGACCGGGATACAGTATAGGAGCCGTGGCCCCGTCGTTTCCTGAAGCAGCAACCAGCACAATGCCGGAATCATATGCCGCTTTATAAGCAACTTCTTCTGTCTCAGTGGTTTCTGAACCACCGTAACTCATACTGACAATATCTGTACCCTGCTCTAAACACCAATCAAGGCCTGCCAGAATATCGGGATCTTTAGCTGAACCATTAGGCGAAAAAGCACCTACATTGTACAAACCTGCGCTAGGTGCTACCCCAACAACACCGATATCATTATCTGCTGCGGCTATTGTTCCCGATACATGTGTTCCGTGATAATGAGTATCCATAGGGTCATCACTTCCTGAGCCACCAGCACCCACTCCTACAGTACTAATCCCTTTGACAAAAGTATCTTTTAGGTCATCGTGGTTATAATCAATCCCAGTATCAATAACGCAGATTTTCACCCCTTCGCCCTTACTATCTATCCAAGCATCGGGTGATCTAACGCGATCAATCCCCCACGGCGTATTCTGGGCTTGAATTGAACTTTCGACCAGTTGTTTGGATCCCATGACTTCTACAATATAACCTTGGGCTCTAAGTGATTTAACTTGGTCATCAGTTAACTCGGCAAACGATATTGCCCCTAAATTTTTCAATTGTTTAGATACTCTAATGCCAGCTTGAGCAAGCCTTTTCTTGACTCTTAACTGAATATTAGCAATTTGACTCAATCGCTGTTCAACGCGGGCTTGAATTCCATTGGTATTACCAAGTAATTGACTTTGCTCTGGCGCGATAATAGAGTAGGTTAGATTTTTTGTTGTTTGAGAGTCTATAGACTGAGCCGAAGCAGTAAAAGCTGATACGCTTAAAATTGCCGATATGGCTAAACATAAGTGTGACTTTTTCATTTTTTTCTCCTAGTTATGTGTCACAAAAAATACAGTTGTCAGGCAAATGTTTGGCATAAAACGAATGCCATTCATCCTCCACCAGCTCTAATCCCTAAGGGTTAAATACAAGGGATTACACCAACAACTGCTAGTAAATTACCAGAAGAAAAAACCTTCTGGTAACGCACAGATGGATACAACAGTGAGAAACCAATTGGATAACAACTAGCTCGGGAAAACTCACTAACCAATCTACACTTCGAGAGTTTGTCTTGATAAACAAATTGCTAATATGGCAAAGCTATTTGTTCATCAATAAGGCCTCGCAGTTTCATCAAACACATTTTGTATTTGACTAATTTGTGAAGTTAATCTTCGGATTGTTAATCCTGAGCCTTTTAATTCTGGAATTGAACACTCCAGCTATTAATTTTTCCACCATCACGACTGACATGATCAGTCACTTCTAAAGTCCAGGTGCCAGCAGATTCACTGCTACCAAAATTCACGCTGTATGACTCGTAAATATCATTTGAACTGCCACCACTACGGCTTCTCAATAAATGCTTTAAACCATCAGGAGTAATCAGGTTGATTTCCAAGTCACCAATATAAGTATGGTCAATTTCTACATTAACCGTCACAGCGCCAGACTCACCTGCACGGTCAACTTCAATATCACTAGTAACAACAATATCTGCCGCTGTGCCAATGGTATAGTCTGTGGTATTTTCAAAGCGTGGTCCGCCGCTCGTTGGTGGTTCACCTTCAGCATAAGTTGCAGTTAATGTCAGATTGTCACTAGCGTTATATCCGTACACCAATACATACCAACGACCAGCTTGCGGATTGTTGATTGATACATTTTCCGTGCTATCAAAACTGCTCGATTTTTTATCGTAATTGCTTTTAGTTGCTTCTTCGTTAAAGCGAACATAAAGGTCAGCATCTCCATTATTACCAGTTAACACAACATCAAGAGAATCAGAGTTAGCTAGCACATCAATGTAGTAAACGACAGAAGCCTTATCTCCAACATTAATACCTGTTGTTGCAACACCATTAAGTAATTCATTCTCGCCTGGTTCTGGATCTGGGTTACCGCCTGAATCGCTCACAGTAATAGATTGTGTGCTGGTTGAAGTTAAACCATCATTATCTGTAACAGTTAATGAAATGTGATAATTCGCAGCTGTAGAATAAGTATGCGATGGATTTTGTTCAGATGAAGTGGTTGAGTCACCAAAGTCCCAAGACCAATTTGTAATATAACCATCACTGTCAGCACTTAAATCTGTTAAATTGATGGATAAATCATTGATAGCTATACTAAAGATTGAACTTGGATCAACAGGATCAGGGGTACAATCAGTACAGGGCTCACCATTAAACACCAAAGTTGCATTTCCTTCACCTGAAACCGCTTTAACAACAACATAATACTGCCCTGCAACTGTCGGTTTGAAAGTAATGTTTTCGTCAATACCATTACCGACGTTAATACTTCTTGTCAACAGTAGCGGCTGACCATTTGGACCCGCTACAGATTGATAAACAAATAAATCAAAGTCAGCACCATTTGGCACGTTTAATACAAAGTTTGCATCGCCATCACCATAAACTGAAGAGACCTCAGCCTGAGTTACATTAATATGACGAGCGAATGCTTTTGGTTGTTGCGCCTTTTCTAAAATATACTCGCCATCGTATGCGCCATATGCATCGATTTGAGTGGAAGTCCACGTAGCTAAACTTGAAACAAGGTTTAATGAAGCAGAATCACCAGGTTGAAGTCCATGTAACACAGCATCAACTGCTGCATCAGCATTAATTCGACCATAGCCTTCATTATTATCTTTACCATAATTTTGACTGGCAGCATCTTGCGCTGGGTCGTAACCACGATTAAGTATCGGATAATAGTTTTCTATATTAGAAAAACCTAGTTTGGTTTGCTCACGCTTAGTATTTAGTTCTGTTGCCGTCATAAAGACTAGACGTTTAACGTGTCTGGCTTTTTCGCGTTTGTCTAAAATATCTCCAACCAGTGCAAAATCATCTTTATCGACATAGTTATTCCAACCACCAAGCGCATCATAAACAAGCGCAAATACGCCTGATGCACTAGGTGTCGCCATTGAAGTGCCTTGCATGCCCATACCATCATTAGTTATGTAATCATATCCCCACGCACTACCGGCCATATTAAAGTTACCACCACCATTATGAGCAGAAATAATGCCGCCACCAGTCATATTGGAACCGCCCGGTGCCAAAATATCGAGCTCAGGTCCAGAATTAACATACCAAGGAATTGTTTCAGCCGGTGTTATACCACCAACGGCAACAGTTCCATCAAGGTTTGCTGGCGCAACTAAACCGCTAGAACCAGTATCATTACCTGCGGCAGTCACACCAATAACCCCCATACCTTCCAGTTTATTCCAGATTTGGCCACTATCACCTAAACTACTTCCACCAGCACTTAAGTTGACAATCACCGTATGATACTGAGCAAGTTCACTCCATAAATCACCGATAGTAGATTCAAACTCTGATGCACTGGTTGCCTTAACTGCAAACAACTTGGTATCTGGTGCCATACCGGTGTAATAAAGACGACCATCTTGCGGGTCAGTACCATCACTATTAATTTCAACCGGCCAATGGGCAACATACACAAAATGCATTTTGGGGCTGAACATACCACTTGAAGGAATACTTCTGTTGGTCACCACATGATAGGTTCCAAACTGCGCACTGCTGGTTATTTCGTACTCCAACACATTCCAGTTAATTTCAGGCAGTTCTTCTTCAGTATCTTTTTTATTTAATTCAGGCGTGCCCGTCAAAGAATTAAGACGAGCAACGGTGGTTGTACCACCAACAACTTTTCGGCCATTACTCATGTCATAAGTTAATTCCTTGTTGCCATGACGCAATTCCAGATAATTAACATTGCCTTTTTCGCTATTAAAAGTGTACTCAATGCGAATGATACCAAGCTTATTAACATGCATGGCTGTTTGTTCTGGATATTCACCGTTGAGCCCTGAAGTATAAGCATTGGTATTAACCACACGACCTTGTCCATCGACTACACCAAAACCTGAACCTGCGATAATGCCGGCAGCGTGCGAGCCGTGTCCCGGTCCAAATGAGGTGGTATCATCGCTGGCGGGAGCGCCACTGGCGTGATGCCAGAAAACGGTTTTACCGCTCCAATCATCATTCCCATAATAAGGCCCTAGTGCCTGATGATTGACATCTACACCCGTATCAAAAATAGCAACAGTCGAATTAGGATCACCTGTTACTCCCTGAGTCCATACGCGATTTCTCGCACCCACTTGGTTGGGTGCATGGTTGCCAGCAATGCTTTCAAATAACGTTAAGCCAAGCAATAAGCTTATCCCTGCCCCAACTAAAACTTTATTATTCATATTTATCTCCCCCTCGTAAAACGAGTTGTTTTTATATTTTATTATGTGAATTAATACTTGAATCCATTAACGACATTATTGGGTAAATCCTAGGCTCCAATTTTGTAAGCTACCGGTATCTCGATTAGCTAAATCCTGTACTTTTAATTTCCAGTCTCCAGATATATTGGTTATCGAAAGCGATAGCTCTACTTCCAGTTCTAAATTATTAGTACCACCACCTTCGCGGTTGTGTAGTACCCATTCAGTTAAGTCTGGTGCTAACAGAGTGACTACAAGATCGCCTTTGTAGGTGTGCGTAATATTCACGCTGACAACAACCGTTGATGCTGAGTTAGTCGAATCCACGATGATGCTTGATATCACTCCGATCGCATCGTTATCTGGAATATCAATCGACTCGTTTGAAGAATAGAAATCATCAATAACCGGTGGTGGTGTCGGAACGTTATAACCAGCAGTTAAGCTCACATCGTTATATTCTCGATAAGTACGTAACATGATGTAGTAACGACCTGCATCAGGTTGACTGATGGTCAGCGATTCATTACTACCACTTCGAATGGCTCGCTTATCATAATCACCTCGACTGGCTTCTCGGTCGAACGCAACATATAAGTCCGCATCACCGTTATCACCAAAAAGGGTAATATTCAGCTCTGAAACACCTTCAGGTACATCAATGTAATAGTTGATTTCTTCATAACGAGTAGAGGACGACAAACCTATTTTGGGCATGCCATTTTGCAATGTCTTTTGGTCTACAGGCGGTGGTGGATCAATATCTTCAGAAACATTAATTGATTGCGTGGTCAAAGCTTGTGTACCGTCATCATCTGAAACTGTCAAACTGACCGAATAATCTCCTGTGACACTATAAGAATGCGAAGGTGATGCTACAATGCTTCCAGAGCCATCTCCAAAGTCCCATAACCACTCGATTACTTGACCATCTGAATCGTTACTTTGGTCGTTGAATTGAACCGCTAGTTGATTTGAAACATAATCAAATTGAGCAGTTGGCGCTTCGTTTTCTGGTGGGCAATCTGAGCAAGGTTCACCATCTTCTATATTCTGATTAACATTATTTAACTCAACCAATAATCCCTCAGTTAAGGAAGATTCCAGCACTCGAACAACCACGTTTGTACCAGGCAGGGTTAAGCTCTCGCCTACTTTTAAAGTTGCATCGAACAATCCTAGAGGATTCTTTTCGATATTTGTTTCACTGTCAGTAAATGAATTGAATGCGCGAGTTCGATGGTCTATAAAATAATATTTATAATCACTCGGTTGATCAGTTGTTTCTGGGTGCGCATCGACCACGTCTTCCCAGATCCCATCACTGTAACCTGAATCTTTGTTTGCATAACTACGCCAGTTATCATTAATTTTCCAAATCAATAATCCCCAATCCGGAAGTGCAATATCCCAGCTGGTTTTCTGACGATTTTCTAGAATATAGTACTCGCCGCCTCCCGCATCAACTGTCACCAAGTTGCGCTGCCCACTCTGAGTATTAGTAACAGCACTAACATCCGTTGCCGCTGCCAGTCGTACAACAGAAGTTAAGTTGCCCGAGTCTAAATCCAGCGGTTGAGCTTCCCAACCTAAATTGACACGGTTCCATGGCGAGATTAAAACAGGTATTGTATTTTTTAGTGAATCTTCAGATTGGTATACATCGGGCGTATCAGGATTAACGCCATTCCAGGACCCTGCTCCTACTAACTGAAAACGATACGCAGGAATTCGATTGGAAATATCTTTGTCTTTTGTATTAAGAACCGCATGACCGAGTTCATGCGTAATTACACCAATTCCATCATGAGCAGAAATACAGTTGGCTTTTCCATTGTCACCTGCCAGATAAGCAATCGGATGAATAAAATCACTATCTGGATCCCAACCTGTTCCTGCCCACTCAGCATCCCACTCATCAGCCCATGATGGACCAGAAAAAACGATCACAGTTTTGTCATAATATGACTCGTGTTGCCAGTCGCCGTTTCTCGCACTGTTGTAAGATCTGATAGCACCAGTTAACAAGGACGTTGGAGCAAACGCACTACCCGCATACTGTTCCATATTGCCCATATCTATCCATTGATCAAACACGTGGAACGTCATATTAATTTTGTTTCTGGAAACGTCGAGATAATAATCGCGTGCGCTAGTATTATATAACTGACTGAGTTCACTTATTGAAACTGGCGCATGGTAAGGATTGTCACTGCCAATACTTTTATCATGTTTCCAATTTGAAAATTCAACTGGAATAACCAGTATTTTGTAATTCCCACTTACTCCATCACCGCTGTTTTGAATAGGTATTCTCGGGTCAGCAATTACCGTTGAAATAAATAAAAAAGCCGCTAACAGGCATAGTGAAGCACAATAACGCATGGCATTCTCCTAAATAAATTTATGTTGATTGGTTTGCCGAACGGCAAATTTTTATTGAAACACCGTTAACATCTAAAAGTGATTAAACGGGTAAAAAGAAAAAATACTTATCCTATGCTTGTTAATAAATGCGACTGAAAATTGAACTAGCGTTCGCCTATTCTTATCCAAATTACTGTTATTTCGCCACTGACAGCGGAAATATAAATATTGATTCAAAATATAATTTTGTAAGCTGAAGCTGTTTAAAGTTGAAGACATTTCCCCTCCCCTTCACCTAAGTAAGATTTCATAGATTTAACTATTGTTACTTTCTGCGTGACAAAAGTTAATCTACTAAATCAGTAACGTAACCTTCTGTCTCGTCGTTATAGATATACATTGAAAATTATCTACGACACAACAATTCCGGATAGATTTTAGGTAAATTTTAGGTTGGTATTTGCCACAATAAATTTTAGAAAAATTTTAGGATCCCTGAGAATAAGGTCAATGCGGGGGTTTACTGTAAAATAGATAAGATTTAAACAAAAATTAAATATTGTTAAGAATTGGTAAATAACGCACCCCACCCATCAATAGTTAAGTACCAATCTAATAACAACCACACCAGAAAGGTAGCAACTACATAACAATTAAATGGAAATTACATGGCAATTACTGTAAGTTTTAGGCTGTGTTCCATAACACTGTTGTCCACACTATAACGAATTAAATTATAATAAAATGTTGCTGATATGATAAAATAGCGAGCTTCACAAGCACGGATGCTTGTACAAAGCCCCATGTAGGGTTCCCGTCTCGCTTGATTACTCAGCAACACTTAAATACAACAGCGCCAAGTTTTAATACTTTTATTACCTATATTGTGGACGAATTATCGCTAATCATGTAATGATAGTGATGTTATCGGATCTTCTAAATGGATATATAAGTCGACGATGCAACAAAGGGATTTACAATAATATAAAAACAATAATACTTGTTTACTAGGTGATTCTAATTATGTCGTATCGAGAAAAAAAATATTACTTAGGTGAGTGGCTCGTAAACCCAATGAGCAATCACATATCAAATAAACATAAAAAGAAAGAAGTTATTCCTAAGCTAATGGAAACACTATGTTTTCTTGTAGAACACCATAGGAAAGTTGTCAGCGCGGACAAAATTGTAGAAGCTATATGGCAAAAAACTGTCGTTGGTGACAATTCACTTTATAACAACATAGCACAACTTAGAAAACTGTTAGAAGATACCGAAAAAAAAAAACAATATATAGAGACCATTCCCAAGAGAGGTTATCGTCTTATAGCGTCTTTACAAAACTATCAAGAAGTTGAAAAGGCTAATCTTGATTATATTTCACTATCAAGTATTAATAACAAAGTAAAAAAGAGCCCCTTGTTAGTGGCAACTGTGCTTGTTTTATCCCTCACTACAACGTTAGTACTGTTAAACACACCTGATAAAGACGTTCCCGTCCATGTCCTTCCTTCAATGACAACAATCGCGGTACTACCATTTGGAACACCTCAGAATCACGAATCGACCACTTATTTTTCACAAGGAATTAGTGACTCTATGGCAAACCGCCTAAGCCAGGTACCTGGACTTAAAGTTATATCAAAATCGACCAGTGAAATAGTAAAAAAAGATAATGCATCATTAACGCAACTGAATAAAAAACTAGGCATAGGTACAGTTCTCACCGGGAGTGTTCAAAAACATAAGCAGAATATTCGCGTTATTGTGCAACTAATTAATACCGAAGATGGTCGAATTCTATGGTCTAACACCTTCAATAAAAAATTGGATGATGTATTTCAAATTCAAGACGAGATCACTCAAGCAACTGCTGATACTCTAAAACTTAATTTAATCTCTTCCAGTCGACCGTTAGATGTAAGTACCAAGGCCTATGACTATTATTTAATGGGTAGGTTTTTATGGAACAGAAGAAACGCAGAAGACACTGAACGCGCAATTAATTATTTCCAAAAAGCCATCGAAATATCCCCAAATTATGCCCTAGCCTACATTGGCTTAAGCGATGCGTATATTTTTCAATACGAATACGGTTACTTGCCAAGAGATAAAGCATATAAGGAAGCCCAGTATAATATTAAACGGGCACTTGAACTTGATAGTCAACTTGCCGAACCTTATACCTCCCTAGGGCTAATAGCCATGAACCTTGGCGATTATAACAAAGCAGAGGAGTTATTTAATCAAGCGATAGATTTAAACCCTAATTACAGCACGGCCTACCACTGGTACGGGCTTTTACTTAACAATATAGGCGAATACAAAAAAGCACTTAAACTTCAACAACATGTACTTTCTATCGATCCGCTCTCGGCTATCGTTCATCGCAACGTTGCATTCAGTTACTTACTTAGTGGCAACCGAAAAAAAGCGATAGAACATTTTGAAATGTCATTGAACATGGGGCCAGACTTATTCGGCACAGCATTTTTGAAACTCAACATTTATCAGCTTAACCAACAAGCAGCCGAGCAAATAATTAGATTTATTATTAAAAATTACACAACAATTCCAGAGACTGTACCACATAAAATTACCCTAGCATTATTGGCCCTAACCGCCGGTACTGAATCTAAAGCCAAAATATTTGTCGAACAGTCAAAAATGCTGGTGCCGGATCATCCAAGAATCACAGATGCATTAATAGCCTTGCATGCAGCTGATTACGACTGGGAAAAAGTGATTGATTTATTGAACAACAAGCTTCAACGCCAACCGTTAAATCAGTCTGTTAAGCTAGAACTTGCATACGCCTATTACTTTGCTCAACGTTATGATTTATTACAAGATCACCTTAAAGAATATGGCCACTCGTTAAAAGGCAATTGGCGTATTTATCTACTGGCTAATATGAATGTCGCTTTTACGACTCCACAACTCACAAAGACAGTTCCCACTATAACAATAGAGCCACTTGAAGAAGTTGCATTGCTAATTAATAACAATCGATTTGATGAAGCAACCAATAAACTTCACCAGTACACCAAACAAGGCTATATTGATGATTTTTCACAACGTTGGTGGACTATTGAAAATGACCCACTGTTTGAATCAATACGAGACAGCGATGACTTTAAATCAATAGTTAATGAACTTAGGCGCAACAAAGCAATATTAAAATCCCTTTATCTAAAGGTCCCGACCAGTTCGTCTATTATTGGAATACCAAACAACAAGATTTAAAGATACTTTTCGAGTGAAATTATATAAACCTAGCGACCTAAAATTTTTGGCGTGTTCTAATGCAATTGACTAAAGTCAAAGTAAGAGACATAAAAACGCAGCTCAATCATAGAGCTGCTTGCATTTAATCACAATATTTCTAATTAAAGTCTACTTTTAAACTCCCCTCTGTCATTGCTTTATAGCCATAAACCATGATGTACCAAGTGCCAGATTCAGGCCTTTCGATACTAATTGACTCATTAGATCCCCACTTTATGGATTTATAATCAGCACCAGCATAATTGCGAGTTGGTTCATCACCAAAATTTACGTAGATGTCACCATCGCCATCTCCACTTAATGTGATCGTCATAGAAGTTAAGCCTTGCGGTACATTGATGTAATAAATTTCTTCGGCCTTACTACCAACAACTAATGGAGACAATGTAACACCTGCCACCAACTCATAAGGATCACTACTGTCACCCGACTCAGTTACACTAACCGTTTTTATAGTTGCAGCCTGAGCTCCATCATTATCTATAACAATTAGCGAAACCTGATAATTGCCTGCCTGAGTGTAATTATGAACCGGGTTTTGTTCAGTCGAACTACTGCTATCTCCAAAATCCCAACTCCAGCTAGCAACATTGCCATCTGTATCTGAGCTCAAGTCATTAAAAGTAGCGTTTAATTCATTTGTACTAAAACTAAAATCTGCATCTGGAGACTGGTTTTCACCAGAAATTACTAAATCAACTTGCTGAACTCCTGATGTAACAGCGCTATAAGCATACACCATAATATGCCAATCACCAGAAGCTGGGCTGTCAACTATAATCGTTTCACTTGAACCATAGCCTGCAGATTTATAATCATAACCACCGTAGTTTCTATTTGCTTGTTGACCAGCTTTTACATACAGGTCTGCATCACCGGTTCCAGAGAAATTAATTGTCATTTTACTTGTGCCCACCGGTACATTTATGTGGTAGTGGTTTTCATCTTTTGATGCAATATTGATGTTAGTTTTTGCTACACCATTAACTAACTCAAATGGATCAATAGAAACCTCAGTTACACTCACTGTTTGTGATACCTGAGTCTGACCGCCATCGTTATCTGTAATGGTTAAAGTTACACTGTAGTCACCTGCAGAAAGGTACTCATGGGTTGGATTTTGTTCTGTTGAATAACCGGTATCCCCGAAACTCCACTGCCAGCTTACAATCGTTCCATCACTATCACTACTAGTATCAATAAAATCTATCACTAACCCAGAAACAAGCGAGTTAAAGCTGGCTGATGGTAATTGATTCACTTGCCCAGCGATAACATCAATCATGACACTATTGGTATGACTACATAACTCGTTCGATACGGTTAAAGTAATCTCATGCTGTCCTTCAGATAAGCTAACCGAAGCTTGTTCACTGTTAGCCAATAAACCATCAAGATTACTACGCCACTCGTATATACTATTACCAAAAGTTGAAGTTGAAGTCGCATCCAACTGGACAGACACATCTTTAGAATAACTTTGCCCTGAAACAGGTACACTTATTGAACTAACAATAGTTCTTTCTGCATCATCAGTTAATTCAAAATTAGCAACTTCACTATCATTGACCGTAATATTTTGACTTTCCTGAGCAAACCCACATGCATCAATTTTTAGGTTCCAGTCACCTTCAATAATACTATTAAAACTATATTGACCATTACTATCTGTTGTTGTTACATTTGCCACAGATGATTTAGTCTGCGTAGGAGTTAGTGACATTATATTGAGTTGAGTAGACTCATTATTGAGTTTATTTTTAGATGGTTGACGCTTTTCTGTTTGACGATTAACACTTGTTACTGCGAGCGTTATTTCATCATGGGCATGTGTGATTTCTTCATGTCCATGAGATGTTTCAGCTGATTGATTAGATGCTGTTTTTAGAGCCGTTACGTTTTTTTGTGCTGAAGTTGCCGCAAGGTTGGAAGACCCGCTGGACACCATCACAGTAATTGAACCGTCTTCATGTTCTTCTAACAGCTGTACTGAAAGCTCATCTTCTTGATATTCTTCTACTTCACCAATATTAAAGGCTGCGTCGTCAATTCGAGCACGACAGCCATAATGGGTATAATCGGGAAGCGTTCCAGGATGGCTATCTCTAATACGTACAGGCCCTTTTAGTTTCATTCGGCCAGCTAAAGAAGTATCGTTAAAATCAATGACGATCCCGGTTTGACCTTCCCCTGAACTACTGTGAACTAAACCACGATCAAAACCAATTGGTTGGCGATTAGTGATACTCCACCATTGTGAAGAATTGGAGCGATATACCATAACAGCTTGTGTACCATTGCCTGTAGTTGAATAAGGGTACACACGGATTGTTTTATTTTTACCTGGTGAAACTGAGGTTGCTTCTAATACATTATTTTCCCAGAATGTTTTGTGATACCACTTCCAAAGAGTCCAGGGTGTAGGCAGTGATGGTTGCTCACCAACAAGGTGGGCAGAACACATTCCATCTTTACCTTCACACGGATCAATATAACCCGCCTCACAACTTGAACCACGTGGGTCAGTTATAAAGCTATTAAGCTTGTTATACATGCCAATTCCCATAGTGCCCCATTTTCCAACGGTACCTAATGGCGTGGAAAGTTCGTCACTAGTATTACAAGTACCACCTATGTATAAATCTTGTACTGCTGTTTCACCCATTGAGTGATACATCTCGTGAGCGATATTTCCAAGTGGTGAATACTCAGGCACTAAGGATTGAACTGGCGATTTTTTAGTTGACGTAACATACTCAGAATTAAGCATAGAAACAGGATTCATATCACAAGAACTACCAGTAATTGATTTTGGTAGTCCCGCAGTCATCACCACCACATGATCGATTTTATCATCTGCACCCGGTTCATGATCCCAACTGGTACTTCGGTCATACTTAGGATCGTTGTAGTTAACTAATGTTGTGGATTTACTAACCACATAATCGACGATGTCATCCCTGTCTGAATTTTCATGGGGATACTGTAAATCTGGATCTGTTACTTGAACCAGAACATTCGCACCTTTTTTCAAATCAAGGTGACCATGTGACAGCTGGTAATAAAAGTTGCGGATTGATGCTGCACCTGGGGTATCATCAAAATATAATTGTTCGGCCCAAGCAGCATCATGATCTGGATGAAATTTAACACTATCAAATTCAGCTCTTAGTAAAACGACATAATCTTCACTCATTTCAACAGGCTTCACAGCTAGGTCATGAGCCACATTTTGGTTAGCAACCAGATCAAGATTCATTCGATACTGAATTTCATAACCTCTTTTCCATACACCTATGGTATATTTCTCAGGTGTGAGCCCGTCGAGCAGGTAATAGCCATCACTATCAGTGATTGCAATTGCAGGCGACTCCCCCCCTATCTCAGGTTGTACGTCAATAAACACTTGAGCCCCAGAAATGCCCTGCTGTGTCACACTATCGAGCACCCGACCACTAATACTATTACTAACCGAAACTTCTTGTAGTGTAATTTTCGCACCTTCGATTAAATCTCCTGAATTTTTTCCTGATATTTGTCCTGATATATCAAAAATGCCCGCTTGAATTGAACATGTAACCGACGCACTTAACAGTGCAACCGAAACTTTAATTAGCTTCATATATACTACCCCAGTTTATACTTGGATTATCATTTATAGGAGACGTTTAGAGCTGTCCAGTCTGAATCCCTTTTAATTTTCTATAGATTAACTATCAATCAATAGCCCTCTATCTAGAGTCGATTTATAGATGGTTTTGTAGGTATAGTTCAAGAGGAAATAGTTTTATTTTAGAAAAATATTAGAACATTTTAGGTAACACCTCAATATCCCGTAGCGAGATCAAAACAAGATAAAAATCAGCGTGTAAAATATTTTGAGGAGCTATAGAAACCATTAATTGATCCCGTCAGTAAGTCAAACAAAGTAGCTTAGGCTAATTTAAGCCTGTTATCTCTATGATAATAAAACTCCCTGACTTTCCTGGGTCAGAACAAAGACCCAGGTGAAAAACTTGTTGGGGAGCTTAGCTAAATTGTCTTAAACTGTTGAGCGCTAACGCGAAGAAATTGAAACCCTTAAAGACGAAGTTAATGTGTTAAAAGGATAGAAAAAGCGCCCTAAATTCAAGGCCAGTAGACTAGGTTAAAGCACAGATGATGAAAAGCCTAAAATGAAACGGGTACATCCAATGATAAACGTCTTGGCTCAGCCAAACAAAGTAAAAATTAGTTATCCACCATGATAAAGTCGTGCAACCTTTGCAGTTGGAAAAACTCAGAGCATGGAGTGTTGATATTTTCAGCGGATACATTAACCGTCTTCAAACAGAGAAACACAGTGATTTCCATATGGAAAAGGATGACTTACTGGAAAA
>NZ_NQMR01000141.1 GCF_002276045.1 Pseudoalteromonas sp. NBT06-2
GCGGAATATGGTTTAGTGATGCCTAAAGGCATTAATCACATAAAAGCACATTCACCTCGGTTTTTAGAAGATGCGAGCAATGAATTGAGTGCTCCAGCTCGTCGTTACTTTCTTGGGTTAAGTGAAGATCTTGATGAAATTTCGGTTCAAATAAAATCAGTTGATACTGAAATATTAGGTATAAATAGGCAGGATGAAGTTTGCCAGCAATTAAGCACCATGATAGGCATAGGGCCAATTGTCGCTACTGCTTTTTATGCAGGTATTGGTGATGGAAAAGCGTTTAATAGTGGTCGTCATGTTTCAGCTTGGTTGGGATTAGTACCAGGACAACATTCAACGGGAGGAAAGCCAACCTTGTTGGGAATTTCTAAACGTGGCAATACTTATTTAAGAACACAATTAATCAATGGTGCTAGAGCCGCATTGAGGCATTGTGAAAATAAAACCGACCAAGTGAGTATTTGGGCAAGGCAGTTAAAAGAGCGCAGTAATTATAATAATGCCACGGTTGCTTTAGCGAATAAAATGGTACGAATGGCGTGGGCGATGCTGCATCACCATGAAGACTATAAATTTAAAAGTGCCACCAATTAACAGAAACAATAGTTTTTAGAAAAAGAAAGAAACAACCTTGTAACATTGCTAGATAATAGAGATTGATGGGATACAGTTCAGCACTGCCCTATATGAAACCATTTTATACCAAGGTCTATCATAAGCCGCGAAATTGATAAGGTGATAGGGGCGGAAATCCATTAGGGCTAGAGGCATCAAGTGATACCTCAGTCATAAGCCGAATATATGGCTGCAATGCACTCTATTTCAACAATTTAAATTGTCTTGCAATCGGAGAGGGTCCATATACGGTATTATTTTTTGCAATGAAAAGTTTAATTCAAGATCCCCGACATACTTTGCTTGTATCGTCTTGATAGATTAAGTGTTGCACCATTCTTCAATGTTACTAGATAGTCACCATTTTCGGTGGGTTTTAACTCACTAATATTTTGTTTTCTTACTATTATGGATCTATGAATACGAATAAAGCCTGAGGTTGTTAGTTTTTCTTGCATTGAAGTTAACGTTTCTCTGTGGAGTATAGGACGATCTTCATTTGATAAATATAATTCAACATAATTTCCTGCCCCAGCAATCCATAAAATATCATCAGTATCAATAATTCTAATACGGCCAGAGTCTTTTACAATGACTGTCTCTTTGTGAATACTATTAAGTTGCAATTGATTGAATATGTTTTGCATGTCAATTAAAGGCGCTGTATTTGGGTTATCTAACCTTTTTAATAATTTATTTATACACTTTTGAAATCTAATAGGAGTAACAGGTGTAACTAAATAGTCAATAACATCTAACTCAAAAGCGTCTATCGCTTGAAGATCTGATTTTGATAAATATATAACATGAGTACATGCAGGAAGTTGCTCGACTATATTTAAATTATCCAAATCGAAAGTAATATCTGGATTTATAAATAATACGTCGGCCTCTAAATTAATACATATATCTCTTGCTTCATCGGCATTAAATGCAAGAGCAATAGGATCAAAATAATCATGAATTTTAAGATGCTGTTGAATATTACGGCGCACAACCTCGCAATTATCAGCAATGACAACACTAAACCTTTTCACATGTAATCCTTTATATAAATTAATTGAACTTTTACGATAAATTGATTTCTATAACAACAAGATATAGTAATTTGATATTTAATTGCGTAAAAATATGTAACAAATTGCTAGTATTCACTTATCTTTAATCCCCTATTTTTAAACTAAATGTAAATACTGTGTAAGAAATAATTTCCCGATCCTTAAAACAACTCCTCTTGTCCGTCTTTTATCTCCTTTCGTGGATCTTGACTAGCGAGATTTAATAACTCACTTTATTTTGTAGCTGCAGCAATTATTAGAATTGCTAAAAATAAAAATACCAGGGAGAAAACATGTCTAAATTAAAGCTGTCAGCTTTACACCTAGCAATAGGGTCATCATTATTAACAGGGTTAGCTTTTAATGCTAATGCTGCAGTAGAAAATTCAGCAGAAGAAGTTGAGCGTATAGAAGTTACAGGTTCTCGTATTAAGCGTACTGATATGGAATCTGCTAGTCCAGTTACGATTATAGGCGCAGATGAAATTGCAGCTTCAGGTGCAATTTCTATAGACGGCATATTGCAGGGAATGAGTATTTCAAGTGGTGCTATGACTAATCCAGGAATTAATAATGGTTCTCAGGGTAATACAACTATTAACTTACGTGGTTTAGGTGAAGAACGAACGCTAGTTTTAGTTAATGGTCGTCGTATGATAGCTTCAGGTACTGGTGCAGCTGCAAGTGTTGATCTAAATACTATTCCTACATCAATGATTCAACGTATTGAAGTACTAAAAGATGGTGCTTCAGCTATTTATGGTACAGATGCTGTTGCAGGTGTTGTAAATATTATTTTGAAGCGTGATTTTGAAGGTTTTGAAATTAATGCTCAATCTGGTATTTCAGGCGAAGGCGATGCAGAAGAGTCAAGTATAGATTTCACATTAGGGACTCAGTTTGATAAAGGAAACCTTGTTTTAGGTGTTCAATACTCAGATCGTGGTGAAGCAAGTCAAGCAAATCGAGATTTTTCAAACTGCCCTATTGCGGAAAGTTCTGATGGTACATCAACATTTTGTGCCGGTAGTTCATATATCGAAGGTGGCCATATATGGGGTAATAAAAATCACGGTATCGTAGGTACAGGCACTGATGGCGCGTACAAAATTGGTGATACAGGTCATTATGGTAAATACATACAAGATGATGCCGCAAATGCAAAACCAGGAGCAACCAAATTTGTCTATCATGAAGGTATGAAACAGGCAGATTTAGCAGGTTTAGGCGGATATCATTCGTTCTCTAATACCGACAGGTTTAATTATTCAAAAGATAGTTACTTATACACACCACAGCAACGCTTTAATATTACTGCTAATGGTACGTACGAACTTTCAGATACAACAAGAATGTTCACTGAAGTTATGTACACAAAACGTTGGTCTGAGCAACAAATGGCACCACAACCTATTTGGAATAGTAACCCTTGGGTATATAATTCAAGCTGGATGAATAAAGACTTACTTGCACATGGTGTTCAAGAAGGGGAAACTTTATCATATGGTCGTCGTATGTCAGATACCGGTACGCGTGACTTTTCTCAGGTAGTAGATACATTACGTTTTGTACTTGGTTTTGAAGGCGAGTTCGCAAATGATTGGACTTGGGACGTATCTTACAATAAAGGTCGTAATGATTCGGTAGATAAGTTATCTAACTTGCACAATATAGGATCTATAGATAGTGCAGTACAAGCTAAAACGTTTGACCCTTTCACACAAGCATCTTGGTCAGGCGATAGTATAGCCCCATTTATTTATACAGAAGTAAATAGTGGCGGCAGTGAAATGGATATTTTCACTGCAACAGTTGCTGGTGAATTATTTGATATGCCAGCTGGTACTGTTGGTATCGCTATGGGTTATGAGCATAGATTAGAATCAGCATATTTCACACCAGATTCATTAACTGCACAAGGCCTTGCAAATGACCCTCGTGTAGAAGAAACTAAAGGTTCATTTAATGTAAATGAAGCATATATTGAGCTTGCGGTTCCATTGTTAAGTGATTCACCTATTGCTGAATTGGTTGATTTAAGTTTAGCTGCGCGTTACTTCGATTATAATACTTTTGGTGATGATCTTACTTGGAAAGCGGGTTTAACCTGGAAAGTAAATGATAACTTAATGTTCCGTAGTGTTGCATCAACGGCATATAGAGCACCTACAGTTGATGAATTATTTAGTGGTAAATCACCATCATTTGAACAAGTAGTTCACCCGGCATCTCAAGATCAAGCTGAAGTAACTGTTGGAGGTAATTCTGAGTTAACACCAGAAGAAGCTGATATCTTAACTTTAGGAGTTGTTTTTGAACCAGTAGATAACTTGTCTGTCACACTTGATTATTTCGATATAGATATTACAAATGCTATCAATGAACTAGATGCTAACTACGTTCTTAATCAATGTCTAAATTCTGCAGGTCAAAACATTAATAACGAGACAGCTCTATGTCAATCAGCTGCTGTAACACTTGATGGAACAGGACGTGCTGCATTTAATAATGGTAAACAAAATGTCGGTGGGCAAATAACATCAGGTTACGATGTTAATGTGGCTTATAGCTTTGAAGCTGCTGGTATTGATTGGAAAGCAAGTTTAGATACTTCAATTTTGGATAAGTTTGAAGAAACAGACCAAGATGGTAATGTTATCAATTATAAAGGTTTGATTACAGGCACTAAAGGTAGTTATGCTGAGGTTAAAAGTAACTTCAGATTAACAGCGAAAGCAAATAACTGGTTAGCAACATATAAAGCGCGTTTTATTAGTAGTGTAGATTCAAAAGCATGTGAAAGTAACCCTTCATCTTGTTATGCTCCTTCAGTTGATGCCATAACTTACCATGATTTATCAGGTTCTTGGTATATGTCTGACAGCGTTACAATATCAGGTGGTGTAAATAACTTGTTTGATAAACAAGCTCCTTATTTTACTGGTAATAATGATGCGAACACTGATGCGTATACTTATGACGTACTAGGCCGTTACTTCTTTGGTAAAGTATCTGTAAAATTCTAATTGAAATTTTATTGAAAGTGATATGGCGGACTTAGGTTCGCTTTTTTTTCCTAGTGAAACTGGCAAACTCGATAGACTGAAAGAAACCATAAGAAGTAAGAGGTACAAAACTAACTGTAACCTATTTCGGTGGTATTGGTGGGTAAGCGTCCAAAATAGTGCGAGCCCTATACTTAGTCAGCTTAAGACTGTGTTTTAGAGTGGAAGTCCATTGACACACTATGTTATTTCGAATAGTTGGTTCATATAAATTGTTTTATATAAGATATGTAATACAATGGCATGTTTAGTTGCCCTTAACTCCTTGCCGTTTAAAAAATGTTAATACGGTGTAATAAAGAACTTACCAAACACACAAATGTCTCCTTTTATCAGTTTAAATACTCCTTTCGTGGATCTTGGCTAGCGAGATTTAATAACTCACTTTATTTTGTCGTTGCAGCAATCTTTAGAATTGCTAAAAATAAAAATTCCAGGGAGAAAAACATGTCTAAATTAAAGCTATCAGCTTTACACCTAGCAATAGGATCATCATTATTATCAGGGCTTGCTTTTAATGCGAGTGCTGCAGAAGATGCTTCTGCTGAAGAAGTTGAAAGAATTGAAGTAACCGGTTCTCGTTTAAAGAGAACAGATTTGGAAGGTGCATTACCTGTAACAGTTATTAGTAGAGAAGATTTAGTTTCAAGCGGTGATGTTTCATTAGGTGAAGTGTTAAGGAATTTCCCTGGTAACTCGCAAGGTTCGTTTACACCTAGATCAGGTAGTAGTGCACAATCTACTGCTGATATTAGCTTGCGTGGTTTAGGTTCAAACCGTACTTTAGTGTTGGTTAATGGTAAAAGGTTACCATCGGATGCTTTAGGCGGTGGTTCAGGTCAAAACCTAAGTTTAGTACCTATGGCTATGGTTGAAAAAGTTGAAATATTACAAGATGGTGCTTCATCTATTTATGGTTCTGAAGCAATTGCTGGCGTTGTAAATATTATACTTAGAAAAGATTTTGAAGGTTTACAAGTTAATGCTCAAATGAGTAGTCCATCAAGAGATGGTGGTGGTGATGAAAAAACCTTTTCATTAGTTGGTGGTGTTTCAAATGATAAAGGTAATATTACTTTTGCAATAGAGCATAAAGAAGTTACTAAGCTTATGGCTAATGAACGAGCTGATACATCTGCTAATGTAGATGGTTGGGTAGGCTACTCAACTAACAGTGACCCTGCAAACTGGCGTGTAACCGATTTCTTTAATGATGGTACAAACGTAAACGGTCCATGGAACCCTGATTCGCGTTGTGATTCTAATCTAATTAGTGAAACTCCAAGAGTACGAACTCATCCAGTAACTGGTGAAGTAACCAATGTAACAGATAGAGAGTGTCGTTTTGCTTATGCAGATGTTGCTTCTTGGTTACCAGCTACTAAGACAGATTCAATTTTTATAAATAGTAATTATAATATTACTGATGAAGTTTCATTATTTGCTCAAGCTTCTGTTATGAAATTACAAAGCAAAGCTAACTACGCAGCTATCCCATTAGTTGCTGGTTTTGGTATGACAGTTGCGGCTGATAATGAATATAACCCAACGTTTGGTACTGATAACCCACAAGAAGTAGGTGTTAAATGGCGCCCTCAAGCTCTAGGAACTCGCGACTTTATTGTTGATACATTGCAATTAGACTTTTTAACTGGGTTTACTTGGAGTAGTGATTTCGGAACTTTAGATACATATGTTCAATGGAACAAACAAGATTCTAAAGATACTAGTAGAAACTATGTATTAACTAGTGCTGTTTTTGATTTAATTGACTCTGGTGATATTAATCCGTTTGGCCCAGCTGAAGATGTTGAGGCTGCAACAGCTCAAATCAGAGCTGATGCATTTCGTGAAGCTAGAGTTGATTTATTTGTGGCTGGTGCAACTTGGGCGGCTGATTTACCAATTGAATTGCCAGGTGGTGATATGGCTTATTCAGTAGGTTGGGAATTCCGCAGTGAGGATTTTGCTGAAACTTACGATGCATTAACAACTTCAGGTTCTATTTTTGGTGGTACAGGAGGCCCTTCTGGCGGTGGTCGTGATGCTAGAAGTGCATACTTTGAAGTGGCACTTCCTGTTTTAGATGAGTTAGTTATTACATATGCTGGCCGTTATGATGAATTTACGTTACCAAAAGATGCAAGTGAATATACTCAATCACTAAGGGCGCGTTACCAAGCAGCTGATTCTGTAGTACTTCGTGCTTCATACTCTGAAGGTTTCCGAGTTCCTGATATTGACACTCTCCTACAAACTGGTGGTAAGTCAACAGACCAAGCAATTGATAGACAAGCATGTAATCAAGTTGGCGACCCATCATCACCACTTTGTCTTGCTGGCGAGATTGAAGCTGAACGTCGTCCAGGTGCTGAAACACAACCTGAGCGCTCAAAAAGTTATGCCATGGGCGTAGTGTGGGATGCTACTGAAGAGTTAAATATGACGTTTGATTATTTTGATGTTGAAATAATTGACCAAATTAGCTTCCTTTCTACTCAAGCCGTATTAGATTTAGAAGCAACAGGTGTTGATCCTAAAACCTTTAATGTGGATGTTGAACGTGATGGTCAAGGTGAAATTCTAAAAGTAGTAAATGGTTATGCAAACTTACCTGGTTTCCAAACAACAGGTATGGATTTTAATATTTCACATACATTAAGAACAGATGACTTCGGTGACTTCAGAACTAACTTAAACGGTACTTATACTATGAGTTTTGATAGTGAATCAGCTCCTGGTTTAGGTGTGTTTGATAATGTAGGTTTTGTTTCAACTCCAGATTTGAGAGCTGCTTTATCTTTTGATTGGATGTTAAACGATATGAATGCCCATGTTGGCATTAATTACACAGCTGGCTATGATGCTCGTACACCTGAAGATAAGTACTTAAATGATGTAGGGTCTGATGTAGGCACATTACCAAGCTTTACTACGGTTGATGCATCAATTGGGTATACTTTACCTACAAATACTAAACTTATCTTAGGTGCTCGTAATTTAACTGATGAAATATCTGAACCAAATGCATTTGCTTTTGGTAATGGCGTATATGACCGTGGGCTAGGTGAGATTCTAGGTCGAGTGGTTTATTTAAGTGTTAATCAAACATTTTAATTAAATTATAGATTATAAAAAAAGAGAGCTTAGCTCTCTTTTTTTATGTGTTTTATAAAATCATTCATTTTTATTTTAAGGGGGTAATGTGGAAAGGTGGAGCCAGTTTTGGAGTGAAAATAAGTTAGGTGATTGTTTTTCGTTAAATGGAGAATCTGATTTATCACAAGTGTTAATAAAATATTGG
This sequence comes from Pseudoalteromonas sp. NBT06-2, assembly GCF_002276045.1. Taxonomy (GTDB): domain Bacteria; phylum Pseudomonadota; class Gammaproteobacteria; order Enterobacterales; family Alteromonadaceae; genus Pseudoalteromonas. The sequence goes on from NZ_NQMR01000141.1 coordinate 8,046, forward strand.
GAAAAATACTTTGTCAATAACTCCTCTAGTCGGTTTGTATTAGATTTAGCGTGTGGTAATGGCTTTGTAGGTAAATGCGCAATTAATACAATGACAAAAATATGTTGTATTGGCGTTGATCAAGCTAGTGATATTGGTAAAACTGATTTTAATAATTTTGATACACAAAGTAAGCTTAAAATTTTATCAGGTATTAATATAAGTGATACTAAGTTTGTTGATAATGAATTTGATTTAGTTGTCTCGCAATTTGGTCTTGAATATGGAAATATCAATGAAGATTCAATGAAGCATATTCTTAAGCAAATTAAACCTGGAGGAGAGCTTAATTTTATTGCTCATCACCCTGAATCTTTCATATGTAAACAAAGCAAAATAGAGTTAGAAATATTAAAATATATAAATAGAGATAAGAGTATTTTTAATCGAATTCGCAAATTGAAGTCCTCACCTGAACTTGTGGAGAAAGAACATTTATTAAATGAAATTATAAAAAAAGGAAAAGAACTTGCTGGCGATAGTTTTATTTCAATCGAGGTGATTTTTCTAACTATTAAAAACCTAATATCGTCTCTTGACTATGGTGTTCAAGATGCACAAATAGATGAGTTGGAATTACATTATATAGCCTATGAAGAACGTCTAATTGAGCAATTAAGTGTCGCTTTATGCTCAATAAAAGAAAGTGATTTAGTTTTAATTCTAAAAAAAGAAAATCTGAATAAGATTGAAAGTAAGCTTCTTTATGATGAAAAGTTAGGTCTAATCGGTTGGGAAATAAATGCTAAGGTATAGAGTGTAACATTTAGGTTGCCTTAACTCCTATTATCACGCCATCCTAGCACCTTATCACAATGTAATTGTTTCTCTTTTTCAATCATTTATATTTATACCCGTGCTACTTGGAAATGCAGGTTTCAGAGCTTGGGTAGGATACGAGTACAAGGCATGATTTGTAATCCATGGTTATTCCCTGATGATGAATCATAACGCCGCAATCATTTTCTACCCAAACACCCATAGGGCAAGACGATAAGCGGCCAACTGCATTGTTAAAAGATATTTATTGAGAATGACTTAACGACACATCTTATACCTCGTATTTGGCACGCTTCTCGACTTGCTGAAATAACGCATTTCCATGTCGCATGGGTATAAATCTGAATCGCATCGCGATTTTTCTTTGGACCAAAGTGGGGGCTTATCCACCCCCGTTTTTATCTT
>NZ_NQMR01000142.1 GCF_002276045.1 Pseudoalteromonas sp. NBT06-2
AATCTGAATCGCATCGCGATTTTTCTTTGGACCAAAGTGGGGGCTTATCCACCCCCGTTTTTATCTTCCTAGTAAGTAATACCCAAGCTAATCTATTTTCAGACCAATCGTATTTAATTAGTAACAAGATCATTCAAATAGCGATTAAAGTATAACTATAAGTTTGTTATTTACGATAAATATAATTAATGTAGAAAAAACATGCATTCTGTTAATCACGCTGCTATACTCCCGCCTCCACCACTTTCCGTTCTTATATTATCATGGGTGTTTACGCTCATTTTGGTTGTGAATATTAAACCTTGAAAGGTTTAAGTGTATGAACGGCAGTAATTTTATTTTTTACTTAAAGTAATAACTGCCTGTGGTTTTAATAACACAATGGATTTTAAAAAATGAAAACTTTTGTAGCTAAGCCAGAGTCGGTAAAACGCGACTGGTATGTAGTAGACGCAGAGAATAAAACTCTAGGTCGAATTTGTACGGAAATTGCTTTACGTTTACGTGGTAAGCATAAGCCAGAATATACTCCTCACGTAGATACTGGTGATTACATCATCGTTATCAACGCAGAGAAAGTAACTGTAACTGGTAATAAATTTAAAGATAAAGTTTACTATGCTCATTCTGGTTTCCCAGGTGGCCTTAAATCTATGACTTTTGATAAACTTCAAGCTAAAAAGCCTGAAATGATCATCGAAAAAGCTGTTAAAGGTATGTTGCCAAAAGGACCTTTAGGTCGCGCTATGTACCGTAAGCTTAAAGTTTACGCTGGTACTGAGCATAATCATGCTGCACAACAGCCTAAAGTACTAGACATTTAAGGAATACTATCATGGCAAATCAATATTACGGTACAGGCCGTCGTAAAAGCTCAGCAGCTCGCGTATTTTTACGTCCGGGTACTGGTAACATAGTAATCAACAAGCGTTCAATCGAAGAATATTTTCCTCGTGAAACAGCGCGTATGGTTGTTCGTCAACCATTAGAACTTGTTGAAATGACTGAAAAGTTTGACTTACTAATCACTGTTTCTGGTGGTGGTATTTCAGGTCAGTCTGGCGCAATTCGTCACGGTATTACTCGTGCACTTATGCAATTTGACGAATCACTTCGTTCTTCATTACGTAAAGCAGGTTTTGTTACCCGTGATGCTCGTAAAGTTGAGCGTAAGAAAGTGGGTCTTCATAAAGCACGTAAGCGTCCACAATTCTCAAAACGTTAATATTATTGCGTTCGAAAGAATTTCAAAAACCCAGCTTTTGCTGGGTTTTTTGTTTTTAAAGCGTAAAATAATTTTTTTTGATAGATTTTTATAAAATTTATATAAATCAGTCAGTCAAGATGCAATATATTTGCTACAATTGTACCACAATTATAATCTGAAATTTTAGCGTGTTTAATTTGAGTCTTTGGCTCTGGATATCCTTATAATTAATAAGGATTTAATTTAAGATTGTGACTGTTTGTAAGTAATTTTTGTAATTTAACCTGCTGTAACTGAATTCTCAATGTGGCAAGTATTGAGATACATCGTGGAGATGAGTGGATGAGCAATGCGCCAGTAGACAATAGCCGACGTCGCTTTTTAACCATAGCTACCTCTGTCGTAGGTGGTATGGGAGCGGTTGGAGCTGCTGTCCCTTTTATCGCGTCTTGGAACCCAAGTGAAAGAGCCAAATCTGCAGGTGCGCCTGTAGAAGTGGATATTAGTAAGCTTGAGCCGGGACAATTAATTCGTGTTGAGTGGCGAGGAAAACCTGTATGGGTTGTGAATCGTACTCCTAAAATGTTAGAAACGTTGAAAACGTTAGATAGCCAGTTGAAAGATCCGTCATCAGAAGAGGAGCAGCAACCTGATTTTGCTAAAAATCCTTACCGTTCTATGCGTCCTGAAATCTTTTTAGCTGTGGGTATTTGTACTCATTTAGGATGTTCTCCAAGTTTCCTTAAAGGTAACTTTGGTGAAAAAGTGGAAGGCGTTGAAGATGGTTTTTTCTGTCCTTGTCACGGTTCTAAGTTTGATTTAGCCGGTCGCGTATTTCAAAGCGTACCAGCGCCAATTAACTTAGAAATCCCTCCTTATATGTTTGTTGACGATACAACGATTATTGTTGGTATCGAAGAAGGGGCTGCATAATGTTAAAAAAATTAGCGACTGATACGATTGATTGGATAGATCAGCGTATTCCTATGACACGTGTTTGGAATATGCACTTAGCACAATATCCAACACCTAAAAACTTTAATTTCTGGTACTTTTTTGGCTCTTTAGCTATTTTAGTATTAGTAAACCAAATCCTAACGGGTATTTGGTTAACAATGAACTATGTACCATCTTCTGAAGGTGCTTTTGCATCAGTTGAATACATCATGCGTGATGTTGAATATGGTTGGTTACTGCGTTATTTGCACTCAACAGGTGCTTCAGCCTTCTTTGTTGTTGTTTATCTGCATATGTTCCGAGGCATGATTTATGGCTCCTATCAAAAACCACGTGAATTACTGTGGTTATTTGGTATGTTCATTTTATTAGTGCTAATGGCTGAGGCTTTTATGGGGTATTTATTACCTTGGGGTCAAATGTCGTTCTGGGGTGCGCAAGTAATTATCTCTATATTTGGTGCGATTCCAATTATTGGTGATGACTTAACGCTTTGGATCCGGGGTGACTATGTTATCTCTGGTGCAACATTAAACCGCTTCTTTGCATTACATGTTATTGCATTGCCATTGGTTTTAGTTATTTTAGTGTTTTTACATATTATTGCATTACATGAAGTAGGCTCTAACAACCCTGATGGCGTTGAAATTAAACGTAAAAAAGGTTCTGTAAAAGAAGAAGATAAAACTAAATTTAAGATTCATGAGTACTATTCTGATAAAAAAGATATCGTTGATGCGATCCCATTCCACCCTTATTATACGGTGAAAGATATTGTGGGTGTTGTTGGCTTTTTATTCTTTTTCTGTGCAATTGTATTTTTTGCTCCGGCGATGAACGGTTTCTTCCTTGAAGGTCCAAACTTCGAAGCTGCTAACCCATTAAAAACGCCTGAGCATATTTTCCCTGTTTGGTATTTTACACCTTTCTACGCTATTTTGCGTGCAATCCCTGATAAATTATTAGGTGTAATTGCAATGGGTGCTGCGATTGTTATGTTGGCATTATTGCCTTGGGTAGACCGTGGTAAAGTTAAATCTGTACGTTACCGTTGTGGTATGCATAAATGGAACCTAGGTGGTTTTGTTATTACATTCTTTATCCTTGGTTGGATAGGTGCAACACCGCAGACAGATTTTAAAACGATTCTATCTCAAATTACCACAGTAACTTACTTTATGTTCTTTGTATTGCTATTTGTATATAGTAAAAACGAAGTGACTAAGCCATTGCCAGAGAGGTTAACTAAATAATGAAAAAACTTATCGTAGGTTTATTCGTATTGTTACCAATGTTTGCAATGGCAGCTGGCCCATCGGTACCATTGATGAAAGCGGGTAATGATTTAACTGATAATGCATCATTACAACGTGGTGCTAAGTTATTTATGAACTATTGTCTTGGTTGTCACCAAATGCAATATCAACGTTATGAACGTACTTTTCGTGATATTGGTATTCCAACTGTAATTGGTGAAGAGCAACTTATTTTTGATGGTTCAAAAGTAGGTAGCCATATTAAAAATGCAATAGATACAGATGATGCAGCTAAATGGTTTGGTGCGCCACCACCTGATTTAACGCTGATATCTCGCGTGAAATCGCCTGATTACATTTATACTTATCTTAAATCTTTTTATAAAGATGATTCTCGCCCATTTGGCGTAAATAATGTTGTATTCCCTTCAGTGGGCATGCCCCATGTTTTACAAGAACTACAAGGTGTTCCGATTGCAATAACTGAAGAAGTTGAAGAGCATGGTCATACAGTAACTAAAATAGTAGGTACTGTATCTGATGGTTCAGGCGAAATGAGTGATGATGAATATGATCAAGTAGCTCGTGATTTAACTAACTTTTTTGAATACGTGGGTGAACCTTCACGTTTAGAATCAAAAGCGTTAGGTATTAAAGTGTTAGGATTTTTATTTATATTATTTATTCTGGCATTTTTATTGAAAAAAGAATACTGGAGAGATGTTCATTAATTGAACTTTCTTTAGCATAAAATAATGTAATAGGGGCTTTGCCCCTATTGATGTCTCTAGCAAAAAATAAATGGAGGTAGGCATGGCTGTTGCTGCCAATAAACGCCCTGTAATGACTCTTTTTTCTGGTGCTAACTGTATGTATAGCCACCAAGTACGTATTGTACTAGCAGAAAAAGGCGTAAGTGTTGATATTCACTTAGTTGAAAATGATAATTTACCTGAAGCGTTACATGAAGTTAACCCTAATGGAACGGTTCCAACTTTAATTGACCGTGAATTAGGTTTATATCAGGCAAACATTATCATGGAATACCTTGATGAACGTTTTCCACATCCTCCACTAATGCCAGTATATCCTGTCATGCGTGGTCGTAGTCGCTTATTAATGCATAGAATACAACAAGATTGGTATTCTTTAGCTGCTAAAGTATACGAAGGTGGCAATGATGCTGCTGTCGCACGTAAAGAGTTAACCGAAGCTATTTTAGCTATCGGTCCAATTCTTGCTGAAGTTCCTTACTTTATGAGTGAAGATTTCAGTTTAGTGGATTGTTATATTGCTCCATTACTTTGGCGATTACCTGAACTGGGTATTGAACTGATTGGCCCTGGAAGTAAAGAAGTAAAAGAATACATGAAACTTGTATTTGAACGTGAATCATTTGAAGCTTCTTTAACAGAGTCTGAACGTGAAATTCACTTGTAACAGTCTTGTAGTTGAGTATTGTTAAGCCATCCGTGGTATATTAAAAACATAGAAGCCTTCATATAAATTTTGAAGGCTTTTTATTTTGATTCTAAAGTAGCCATGAAGTTATGTGATTGGTACTATCTTAAACTGATTTAGATTTTATTTAGGTGGTCAAATGATGACTTCAAATCGCCCATATTTATTACGTGCTTTTTATGATTGGATTATTGATAATCAATGCACTCCTCACTTAGTTGTGAATGCAGAGCACCCTTCAGTAGTGATACCCACTCAGTTTGTGCAAGATGGCCAAATTGTATTGAATGTTAGCCCTACAGCAGTAGCACAGTTTAATATGGATAATAATGAATTAAGTTTTAATGCGAGGTTCTCGGGACAGCCAATGCGTGTATCGGTGCCCATTAATGCTGTTTTAGCAATCTATGCGAGAGAAAATGGTGAAGGTACTGTTTTTACATCTGAAGAAGATGAATTATTCGAAAGTGACGATGTAGAAATCCAAGAAATTGATACCAGCCTTCCCAGTAATCAAGAAGAGTCAAAATCTAAGAAGAAAGGTTCACATCTTCGTGTTATAAAATAACAGTTCTGATACGTACCTATATTAAGAACGCTAGTTGGTGTTTTTTGAGAGGCGAGCTATTTTTCTTGCAGCGTAAAATTGAGCATACTAATAAAACCCCTCCGCTTCGCAAAGCGAAGGCAAGCCTAAATCTGAAAGTTTGCCTCGGAGGAGTTTTATTTATAAATATTCAAATACTTTAATAACTTTAGCGACACCTGATATATTTCGTGCTATATCGACGGCCTTATTACCTTCTGTTTGTTGTACTAATCCCATTAGAAAAACTTCGCTATTTTCCGTTACTACTTTTATATTGGTTCCGCTAATATTTTCATCAGTTAATAACATTGCTTTAACTTTAGAAGTTAGCCAAGTATCAAATGTTTTTGTTGTCATACCAACATTACTACTAATTCTTATTTGATTGTGCACTTTTTTTATCGCAGGAATATTTTTAATTAATTGTTGTGCTTTTGATTTCATTTCTTCAGTGGGTGTTTGCCCTAAAAGTAAAACGATACCATTTAAACTGATCACTGAAATGTTTGCATGCTTATTTAATTGTTCATTACCTTTTATTTCTAAAATGGCTTTGATTTCAATATTATTATCATCGATTTGAGAACCAATAGTTCGTCTATCGTTTGCTGAAGTAACTACCCCAGCAGTACCTGCTACAAGCGCTACAGCGCAGCCTTGTAATATAAAAATACTCATAATAATAAATAGCGTATTACGCATGAATTTCATCCTGTGGAAATAAGGTTAAATCAATTAATTCACTTAAGCAGTGTAAACTTAATAAATGAGACTCAATAATACGGCTTGGTCTTTTTGATGGCACGCGAATTTCTACATCGTTAGGACCCAGTAAACCTGATAATTCACCACCATCGTTGCCTACAAGGACTATGACAGTCATATCTTTAGTTAGTGCAGATTCTACTGCAGAAATAATAGATTTTTCATTACCGTTAACGGCAATGGCGAGTAGCATATCGCCTTGTTGTGCAAAAGCTCTTACTTGACGTGAAAAAACCTCATGTTCATTTTGTTCTGCATAAGTGCTTAAATTATTAACTTCAGTATTAAGGGCGATAGCGGGTAAGCAAGGCCTCTCAGTTTCATAGCAGTTAACTAATATAGTTGCTATATGCTGCGCTAACATTTGACAGCTTTGGTAACCACAACAGATCAGTTTGTTACCATTAATGAGATTTTGCGCTATAGTGAAAGCTGCTGATTCTAAGGGACTAGGCAGTACTTCACCTGCGGCGATATGCGCTTGTATGCTTTCGGTGTAAATTTCTTTGACAATATCTTGCATTGTTAAACCTTAATAAAACCTATTCTATTATTCTAAGCTCTACTAGAGAACATTTTTGATCCAATTAAATTGATATGGATTCTGCCCATTTATCGCAACAAAGTCGACCCTTAAGGCGTTATTTTGCAATTGATGGTGCTGAATATAATGTTGAATCGCTTTTTTTAGCTTATTCTGTTTGGCGCAGGTTAAGGCATTTAACGCGCCACCATATTGTTTTGATTTTCGATATTTAACCTCAATAAAAACGATAGTTTCTTGATGTGCCATAATAAGGTCAATTTCACCTAATTTACACCAATAATTACGCGAAATAGGCTTTAAGCCATGTTTTTTTAAGTAATTTTCAGCTTGTTTTTCATAATGAAATCCTTTTTGCCTACTATTGTGCCAAACTGTTTTTAGCCATTCCATGCTTGAACCCTTAAAATAATAAAGATAGAGCTTAATGTTAATTAATGCAATTAATCTATAGTTTCAGGCGGTTGTAAAAATAAAGGTGTTGGTTTTACTTCTTTTAAGCTAAGTACCTTAATCGATTTTTGATAATAACGTGCCCATTGTAATTGTCGGTGGATCTGTCTCTGTTCGTTAATCGAAAGTAACCCAGTTAAACCTTGAATGCTTTTACCTGATAAAGTACTTAATTGTTTTAATTGGGGGATCAATTTAACAGCATCATAGCCCATGGCAAATAAACGTTGCTGTAAATCACCTTGCTGAGGCCACAGTTTATCAAATTGTGCTCTCAAAGCGGGTTGTGTATGGCCTTGGGGTAGCATCCATGGGATTTCTGTAAAATACAGCCCTGCTAAATCGCGTTTATCTGTTTTATCGACTTGTAAACTGTGACTCTTTGAACTTGCATACATAGGTATCTTTGCAGAGAAAGTACTAATGTTAACATCAAAGTAAGGTTTTAATAAGCGCGTTTGAACAGCATCTCCAATTAAATAAATAACATCTATATCACGACGAGAACGGGTGTCACTTTTTACTTTTTCACGGAAAAATAGTTTAACTTTATTGATCCGTTTTTGACTTTCATCTACCTCTAAAAGCTTTTTTACCTGCTTTTGCATATCTTTTTTATCTGCATAAAAACCAATTTCAGGCTGGGTTTTAGAATATTGTTGCCACTGCTGAGTAAATGATGCAACTAAACGTTCTCCAGATTTATTTTTGGGTACTAGTAAAAGTGGTTTTTTGAAATCTTTAGCTACAAAATGGTTGATAGCTTGAGTGAGTTCATGTTCTGGTGAAAGTGCAAAGTAATAATGTTCTAAACTATTATTTTTTTGTGAATTAGAGTTTAGGAATATAGTAGGGTAATTTACTAACATTTCAGATTGCTTGACTTTATCAATATTACTTTTAAGTAAAGGACCTATTATAAAGTCAGGCTGAATGATATTTATTTGTTCATTAATTTTATCAATTGACTCGATACTATTAATATAGTGAATTTCAGCTTGATTACTTATTTCAGATGCTGCGAGAATCCCGTTTTTAACTGCCTCTCCAATTCTTGCATTCTTGCCTGTCTCGGGTAATAAAACGGCAAGTTTTGTTAGTCTATAAGGTTCTATAGCCATTAAGCTTTTCATTTTATCTGGCAGTGCAAAGCTAGCTGGGTGGCGTGGGTAGCGTTTTTGCCAATTATTCATTGCACTATGCAAAGAGACAGGATCACCTATATATAATTGACTATAAAGGGCTAAATTAATCCAACCTTGTTGTATGCCTGAACCTGTATTGAATTGTTCTAATGTTAAACTTGAGAGCTTAGTTAATTCACTCCATAGCTTTTGGTTTAATTCGTTAGCATCAATTTCATGTTTTTGTGCTATTTCAGATGCTCTAAAATAATAAGGTATGGCTTGAAAGGTTAAAGCTTGTTTAGCGTAAATGTTGCCTGTAATAACTTGATGCCAATAATAGTGAACAGGGCTGTTAAGTTTATCATTTAATTCGCTTAATAAAGCTAATGCATGTGGGTATTGATTTTGATGGTACTGTGATAATGCGATATATAATATGTTTTGTACGTTATCTGAGCTTTGACTTGAAATTAATGTGTTACAAATAGACTCAAGCATTGGCCAGTTTTTTTCTATTAATGCCTTTTCTCTGGCTAAATATAATAACTGTATTTTGTCAGCTCCGCGTTTAGCCCTAGCATTTTTATACAATTGAGCCGCAGTAAAAACTTTATTTTTGATTTTTTTTTGCTGATTTATATGGGGCTTTTTAAGGATCTGCGTTTTCTCTGTTGTACTACAGGCTGATAACAGGGAAAATAACAATATTAAACTATAGTGTGTAAGCCGCACGGCAATATCTCAAAAAAAGGTTATACACTATATTACTGACAGAAGCAGGATACCTCAATGCTAAATGAGCACAATTCAAGTAAAATAGGCACACTTTATGTTGTGGCAACCCCAATCGGTAATTTAGATGATATAAGTCAGCGCGCATTAAAAGTGCTATCAAGTGTTGATCTTATTGCAGCAGAAGATACAAGACATACAGGTAAACTACTGAGTCACTTTGCCATTAAAGCTAAAATGGTTGCTGTACATGATCATAATGAAAAGCAAAAATCACAGCAAATAATAGATTGGTTAAACGAAGGTCTTGATATTGCTTTAGTATCAGATGCTGGCACACCACTTATTAGTGATCCGGGATATGCAGTTGTTAATTTATGTAGAGAGCAAGGAGCAAATGTAACACCGGTGCCAGGTGCTTGTGCGGCAATTGCAGCAGTGAGTTGCTCTGGTTTAGCAACAGATAAATTTCAGTTTATCGGTTTTAGTCCTGCAAAAAGTAAAGCGCGACAAGATTTTTATTTAAATGCCGTTAACTCAGGCATGACAACTATTTTTTATGAAAGTACCCATAGAATCATGGCAAGTTTAGACGATGCCGCAGAATGCTTGGGTAGTGAACATAAAATTGTATTAGCAAAAGAGTTAACTAAAACGTATGAAACTTTTTTTAGTGGCTCTATCGCTGAATTGATTGTATTTTTGAATGAAGATCGCGCACGCCAAAAAGGTGAGTTTGTATTAATGTTACCAGGTAAGATTATTAATAAGCAGGAGTTTAGCCCTGAAGTTATACAAATGTTGGAGTTAATTAAGGTTGAAATGCCATTGAAAAAAGCATGTGGTATTGTTGCAACTTATTTTGATTTAAAGAAAAATGCACTATATAAAGTGGCTTTAGAGCTGCAAGAAAGCTAGAAAATTAAATATGACAGTTAATTATTGTATTTTTTAATAAAAAAATAAGAATAAATTCCCTCTTACAATATAAATCAGTATAATCCGCCTCCTGAGTTGGCTAGATGATCGCTGCTTTATCGTTGTATGTTTTGTTTTGGCAAAAGGTATACGGATAAAGGGGAGGAAAGTCCGGGCTCCACAGGGCAGGGTGCCAGCTAACGGCTGGGAGGCGTGAGCCTACGACAAGTGCAGCAGAGAGAAGACCGCCGATGACTCTTTCGAGAGAACAGGTAAGGCTGAAAGGGTGCGGTAAGAGCGCACCGGACCACTGGTGACAGTTGGTTGCAGGGTAAACTCCACCCGGAGCAAGACCAAATAGGGTTCCTTATGGCGTGGCCCACGTTGGAACCGGGTAGGTTGCTTGAGCCTTAAAGCGATTTAAGGCCTAGACGAATGATTATCCTTTTCTTAGGAAAAGAACAGAACCCGGCTTATACGGCTGACTCACCTATTTTAGAAACTGCTTTACTTTTGTATAAAGGTCAAGCAGTTAACTAAATTCATATTTACAACAATTGATTACGACAATTAAATGGTACGAAAGATGGTACAAAAATTGTCAAAAGGAATGCAGCACTTAACGAGAATTAACTTTCGTTTTAAACTTCCTAAAAATTTAACTTCATCAGAATTACGTTTCCGGTGTTTTTCAAGACAGTTGTC
>NZ_NQMR01000143.1 GCF_002276045.1 Pseudoalteromonas sp. NBT06-2
ACATGCTTAACTGAATGGTGTTGACTATAAGGTAGCTTTTTATAATCATTCGCCAATCACTGGTAAATAAAATCGCTAAACAGATTTATTCACCAAATGGACTGCGAACTATCATAGTTTCTAAACGATCTGGACCTGTAGAAATGATATCAACTGGAACACCTGTGATTTCTTCGATGCGTTTAATATAGTCAATCGCCGCTTTAGGTAATTGCTCAACAGAAGTCGCACCTACAGTATTTTCAGTCCAACCAGGCATAGTTTCATATACTGGTGTTACTTTCTCGTAGCCTTCAGCTGCAAGTGGAGTAATGTTTGAAATAGTACCATTTTCTTGCTTATAACCAGTACAAATATTGATAGTTTCTAGACCATCTAAAACATCAAGTTTTGTTAAACAAAAACCTGTGATGCTATTGATTTGGACAGCGCGGCGCATAGCAACGGCATCAAACCAACCTGTACGACGTAAACGTCCAGTAGTTGCACCAAACTCATGGCCAACATCACCTAAATGCTTACCAATTGGATCTTGCTTGTCTTCACCATCATATAATTCAGTTGGAAAAGGACCTGAACCAACACGTGTAGTGTAAGCTTTAACAATACCAAGAACATAATCTAGATTTAATGGACCAAAACCAGCACCAGTCGCAACGCCGCCAGCAGTCGTATTAGATGATGTAACATACGGGTAAGTGCCGTGATCAATATCTAGAAGTGTACCTTGAGCACCTTCAAATAAGATGCTATCGCCCGCTAAACGCGTTTGATCAAGTAACTCAGTCACATCAATAACCATCGCTTTGAGGATATCTGCAACAGCCATTGCATCATCAAACGTTTTTTGGAAGTCTACAGCTTCAACTTTATAGTAGTTAACTAATGTAAAATTATGATACTCAAGAATTTCTTTTAATTTCTCAGCAAATAACTCTGGGTTAAATAAATCACCCACACGTAAACCGCGGCGAGCTACTTTATCTTCATATGCTGGACCGATACCACGACCAGTTGTACCAATTGCTTTAGCGCCTCGTGCTTCTTCACGCGCCATATCTAATGCAACATGGTATGGTAAAATTAGCGGACAAGCTTCGCTGATAAGCAAACGATCTCGTACTGGAATGCCTCGCTCTTCAAGCATACCAATTTCTTTCATTAACGCATCAGGAGCTAATACAACACCGTTACCAATCACACATTTTACGTTATCACGTAATACGCCTGAAGGAATAAGATGTAATACAGTTTTTTCGCCATCTATAACTAAAGTATGACCAGCATTGTGACCACCTTGATAACGAACAACTAAAGATGCTTTATCAGTAAGTAGATCAACTATCTTACCTTTGCCTTCGTCACCCCATTGGGTGCCCAATACAACAACGTTTTTACCCATTGTAGATTCACTTTGAAAAATTAGGCGAGGATCTTAACAAAAAAGATAGGTGAAGATCATCTTATTTTGCATATTTTTACAACAAAAAATGAAAAAAAAACAGTGTAATCTTTAACTGACTGATTATTAACTAAAATATGAGTTACAAATTTTTATAAAATAAAGAGCTAACTTCTCATAAATAGAAACAAAAACCAACCCATCAGTATAAGTGTAATACCTATTATCCGCAGATTTTTACTCGGTTGATTTGATAATTCAGCTAAATATTGCTTCCATTTATTTGGAAATAAAGCAGGACCTAAGCCTTCAAAAATAAGAAACATAGCTAACGCTAGCCAGAGTGAATCAAATGTCATATACCATCTCAATGAACTATAATTGCATTAGTTTACCTTTTTTTTTAATAATGATTAAATGTAAACGACGGACTAAATACACTTAGCCCAGTGCTTAGGATGTTGAATTTCTCCAAAGTGTAAACTGACGAATGAAATTTATGTGCTGAAAACCCTTAAAAGTAATGTTTTAGTAGAAAACTGCCTCAAAATTCACGTAGTAATGCGTTTTGAACGCTTAATTTTTAATAATTTTTGAGTCTGTTTTTTCTAAAAGAGAAATTCTACAGGCTCGTTACATTCCAAGACAGGATCACATCCAAGTTATCAGAGCATGAATTAGATGTTCAAGGCAATGACTGATGTACTCATATGTAGGGCGATTGCATTAAAAGTAACTGACACAACCCCCTAACTTGATCTATTACTTCGCTTTAAGCAAAGTAAAATGACCAAACGGAAGCCTACACTTATCGAACATTTCAAAGTCATTACCGATCCACGCATACAAAGGAAGCAATTACATAAATTTGATGACATATTTTTTATTACGCTCTGTGCTGTTATCTGTGGTTGCGATAGCTGGGTTACCATTGAAACATTTGCAAAAACGAAACGAAACTGATTTGACCAATATTTATCACTTGAGCATGGGATCCCATCACATGATGATGTGGTTTTATTCTTTGAAAATACACCTAAAAGCCATCAAAAGATATTAAATACCCATAAAAAAACCGATTCTGGCCACGGTCGAATAGAAGAACGAGAAGTTACATCGTGCAGTGATATTGATTGGCTGATCAAGGAACATTCATATCCTTACCTCGCTAGTATTTTTAGCGTAAAGTCCATATGGTTTCAGGCAGATAAATGATCTGAAGAAACGCGATATTTTATTAGTAGTATTAATCATAATGATGCAGACAAGACCGTTGTATCAACTTACGAAAATCTACCGTATCCCGATAAAGATAAACCTTAGGTAAGTTTGAAAACATCTTTATACAGATACAGCCTTAAGAAGTTGGGCAATCCATTGTTGGGAAGTGTCTGGGTGTCATTTGGTGTTACGAATACAATTGTGGCAGAGGTTTTAATATCACTTTGAACTTGAATAAAATCATATTGTTCGTAGGTGGCAGCTGCGCATTTTTTTTAATCTTGCTTTGCGGAAGCTAAAGGTTTTTGGATTGATTTGATTTTGTTCACAGTATTTAACAATCGTCAGGTCACTGGCTACCTGTGCTTCAATTATGCTTTGCCAATCTAGCCATAATCCTTTCTCAAATTTAAATTGGATTATAGCCTAATGATTAATTTAGGTTTATTATGGGTCGGAATTTACAAAAAACCTCACTTAAAAGTGAGGTTTTTAATATAAAAATATAAAAAGTAAATTACTTAACCTAAGTTATTTACCTTCAATGCCTTTCATAAACTTAAAAAAGTCACTGTCAGGTGAAAGTACCATCACGTCACTCTTGCTACTAAAGGTTGCTTTATAGGCATCTAAACTACGTAAAAAAGTATAAAAGCTTGCATCTTTAGAGTATGAAGTTGCATAAATTTTAGCTGCAGCAGCATCACCTTCACCACGAACAGTTCTAGCATTACGCTCAGCTTCTGCAAGCATGACAGTTACTCTGCGATCAACTCCTGCTCTAATCGTTTCAGATTGCTCTCTACCTTGTGATCTATGCTCTTTTGCAACAGCAGTACGTTCTGCACGCATACGTTGGAAAATAGAATTACTCACTTCAGGAGGTAAATTAATCTGCTTAACACGTACATCAAGTACTTCAATACCTAGTTCATTAGCACTTTCAGATGCTTGAGTTAGTGCATCACGCATTAACTCACTCCGTTTACCTGACACTATTTCTTTAATCGTTCTTGAACCAAAGTTAGTTCTTAAACCATTATTTACTTTTTGTTGCAGTAATGTTTCAGCGTATTGTTTATCACCTCGAGCACGTAAATAATAAGCACTAAAATCTTTAATACGCCATTTTACAAATGAATCAACGATTAAATCTTTTTTCTCACTCGTTACAAAACGATCTGGTGCGCCATCCAAAGTTTGAATTCGTGCATCTAGTTTTCGAACTTGCGTAATAAATGGCACTTTAAAATGAAGACCCGGTGGATATACTAACGCACTATCATCTGAGTCTTTTTTCACTTTAGCGAACTGTAGTACAATCGCTTTTTGTCCTTCTAATACAATAAAAATAGAAGAAAAAGATAAAAATAGTGCTGCGACTAAAATAGCTAAACCAAAATTTTTCATTCTTATCTCCCATTTCCAAATCTATCTGTTGCAAATCGATCAGATGGACTATTCACTTGGCTGTCATTACCACGTGAGTTTCCCATTTTCTGTCTTAAGTTTTGTAGTTCACTGACTTTAGGTAGAGTAATTTTACCACCTTGACTATTTTGCATAATTTTATCAAGCGGTAAATACATTATGTTATTACCACCTTTAACATCAACTAAAACTTTCGAAGTATTGTTTAATACACCTTCCATCGTTTCAATATATAGTCGCTGACGTGTTACATCTTTAGCCATTTGATATTCTGGCAGTAACTTATTAAAACGCGCAACTTCACCCTCAGCTTCAAGGGTAATACGTTCTTTATAACCTTCAGCTTCTTGCGTCATACGTGTTACTTGACCACGTGCTTGAGGTTCTATTTCACGCTCATAAGCTTCTGCTTCACGTAAAAAACGCACTTCATCTTCCTGTGCAGCAATCGCATCATCAAATGCATCTTTTACTTCACTAGGTGGACGTGCATCTTTAAAGTTAACATCAGTTAAAAGCAAACCTAAATTATAGGGGTCAATGATTTTTGTTAACTCATCCCATGTTTTTTGACGAACTTCTTCACGACCCTTAGTTAAGATATCATTCATACTTGAATGACCAACAACATAACGAAGTGCACTATCTAAAGCTTGCTGTAAACTATGGTCAGCATTTGTCACACTGAAAAGGTAAGCTCTTGGATCTGTTACACGATACTGAACAACAAATTCAACACTTACAACATTTTCATCTTCAGTTAGCATAAGACCTGAAGCAGATAATGAACGAACAGCTTCGATTTCAACTGGAATCACTTTATCAATAAAAGTCATTTTCCAACGTAAACCTGGATCTGCAATTGAATGGAATTGGCCAAATCGTAGAATAATACCTCGTTCAGCCTCTTTAATAGTGTAAATACCACTTAAAGCCCAAACAACAAGTGCAATCACTAAAACAAAGCCAATAACCATACCATTTAGATTGCTACTGCCTTTATTGCCCCCACCATTACCGCCAAACATACCACCTAGTTTGTCGCTATATTTACGAAATACCTTATCTAAATCAGGTGGACCTTGATCGCGTCCGCCTTTGTTTTTCCAAGGATCGTTGTTTTTATTACCATTGTTACCCGGCTCATTCCAGGCCATAGCACTACTCCAATGTTATCTAAAATAAATAAATTAGGTTAATTAACGTTTTTAAAAGTCTAAATTATACAACGCCATTTTATACCTTTGAATAAGTTAACAAATTTCTGAACATTTTCATAATAAATTAGCTTAGTTGCTCTATTTTTATTAATTCATCAATTTCGTTACCGTATTCTTTCTTCAATCGATTCCAATCAACCATAGGTAACCTGATATCAAGTAACCAATTGCCTAAATCGTCAAACTGCTCATCTGTAATGCAATTTAAACGATACAAAGCACCTCTTAAAGCACCATATTTCCCGGATAATTCAAGAGTACATGCTAATACTTGATCTGATAATCGTTCGCTAATCGCTTCAAGCAATAACTCACAACCAACACCAGTCTGAGCTGATAACCATACTCGAATAGGATTACCTTCATCATCACGATCAATGCGCGGTGATAACTCCTCAACTAAATCAATTTTGTTATAAATTAATAATTGAGGTATTTCATCTGCATCAATTTCTTTTAAAACAGCATTCACTTGTTCTATATTTTCTTGACGCATTTCATCTGCAACATCAATGACATGAAGTTGTAAATCTGCCTCACGTGTTTCTGTTAAAGTTGCTTTAAATGCCGAAACGAGATCATGAGGCAAATGACGAATAAACCCAACAGTATCAACTAAAATGGTACTACCAACATCTGCGATCTCAACTTTACGTAAGGTGGGATCTAATGTTGCAAATAATTGATCTGCAGTATAAACGTTTGCATCTGTCATCTGATTAAATAACGATGATTTCCCTGCATTGGTATAACCCACTAAAGACAAAGTTGGAATTTCATTACGGTTTCGCGCTCTTCGCCCTTGATCTCGTTGCTTTTCAACTTTTTCTAAACGTTTTTGAATGTTTTTAATTTTTCCTCGAATCAAACGCCTATCTGTTTCGAGCTGTGTTTCACCTGGTCCACGTAGACCAATACCACCTTTTTGCCTTTCTAAATGAGTCCAACCACGGATCAAACGGGTAGAAATATGTCTTAATTGTGCAAGCTCGACCTGTAGCTTACCTTCATGAGTTCGTGCTCTTTGAGCAAAAATATCTAAAATTAAGGTAGTACGATCTAAAACTCTGCATTGACAAACAACTTCGAGGTTTCTTTCTTGTGATGGGCTCAATACATGATTGAATATAACCACATCGGCTTGATGCATTTGAACAATTTCAGCGATTTCTTCTGCTTTACCTGTACCTACAAAAAATTTGGCATGGGGTTTTTGACGGGAGCCTTGCACTACCGACAAAGAATTAACACCTGCAGAAGAAACTAACAGTTCCAATTCGTTCAGATCTTCACGATCATGCTCTTTTGGAAACTCAATATGAACTAAAATTGCCTGCTCACCGGCTTCATAACGGTCAAACAAACATTAAACTCCTAATTTAATATGTATTTTTATTGCCTTCCTCTGTATTCTCTGGTGTTTCAGAATCAGGTGGAGTAGCTTGAAAATTAATTGCTCTTGCCGGAACAACTGTAGAAATAGCATGTTTATAAACCATTTGGTTTACAGTATTTTCTAAAAGAATTACAAATTGATCAAATGATTGAACTTTACCTTGTAATTTAATGCCATTTACTAAATAAATTGATACAGGAATGCGTTCACGACGTAATGCATTCAAAAACGGGTCTTGTAATGATTGCCCCTTTGCCATTATTATTTTCCTTAGCTTTAGGTGTTCTTATTGAGTAATAAAAAATCTTTAAGTATAAGATTTCATAATTTTTTGTTAATGCTACTAGCTTAGCGAAGATATCACATGATGCAAGTTTTCTTCTGCACCCGACTCAAGCCAAGTTACATTTTTCCAGCCTCTTAACCAAGTTAATTGTCTTTTTGCTAATTGCCTAGTAGCAACTATGCCACGAAAAACCATTTCGTCGTAATCAATGTCACCTTCTAAATAATCCCACATTTGGCGATAGCCTACGCAACGAATAGAAGGTAATTTTACATTAAGGTCCTCTCTCTTATATAAGGCCTTAACTTCTTTTTCAAACCCCTGATCTAACATTATTTTAAATCTTTGTTCGATTCTTTGATGTAAAACACTGCGATCATCAGGCGCTATTGCAAATTGCAATACTTTATAAGGTAATGCACCCGTCTTTTCATTTTGCAGCTCAGACATAGGTTTACCTGTTATTCGAAATACCTCTAACGCACGGTTAATACGTTGAGAATCATTTTCACTTATTCGGCTTGCTGCAATCGGATCTACACATGTTAATTCTTCATGTAAAACTGCCCAGCCTTTTTCATTAGCCTCAAGTTCAAGTTGTTTACGAATGGCAACATCAGCTTCTGGTAACGGTGAAATACCTTCTAACAAGCTTTTGAAGTACATCATAGTGCCGCCAACAAGTAATGGTATCTTGCCTTGCGCATGTAGTATTTCAATTTTATTTAAAGCATCGTTGCAAAAGTTTGCCGTTGAGTACACTTCAGATGGGTCTAACATATCGATTAAATGATGTGGCGCCTGCGCTAATTCTTCTGCGCTAGGTTTAGCTGTTCCAATATTCATATCACGATATACTAAAGCAGAATCGACACTTATTACTTCAGTGTGCAAAGTTTGACATAGCTCTATCGCTAAATCAGTTTTACCCGCTGCTGTTGGGCCCATCAAAAAGATAACTGGTAAACTCAATTGCTTATATTCCGCTATAATTGACTTAAATAATCGGTTAAATCTATTTTAACCGCTTTTTGCGAAATTAAGCGCATTAATTCTGGATTTTTTTGAATAAAATCAATCAAAATATTATTAACATCCGCTGAAAAGTAATTTTTAGTAGTCCAATCCGACTGCCAATCTAACCACCATCTGATATCGGAACATTTCATTTTAGAGACTTCAATCAATTTATCAACAACTAAGTTAACGTCTCCTGAATAAATACATGCAGGTAACTTTTTAATCATAATAAAACTTGTAGATAAATTAATATCATACCCTAAGATATTTAACCAAGATAAATTTTTTTTAATTAAAGATAAATTTTCTTCAGATACATTAATTCTCACTGGCAATAATAAAGGACGGCCAGTCAACTCTCCAGAGCTTTCAATTTCAGTTAACCAAAAATCGGGTAAAACAGCTTTAAAATGGCCTAAACAAACATCTTCATCTTGCTTAATGATGCAAGCCCCTGAATTAAGAGCGATAATTATTTGTTGCTTTATAGATATATGACTTGTTTCAGCTGCTTTATTTTCTAAACTTTCTAATTCGTTTACATTATCAAAATGCTGAGCTGCTTGCTCACCTATACCTTGATAAAAAGCATTTACTTTTTTTTGCTGCTGATAACTCACATTACTTCTAGGTGCTTGAGGTGGGTTTGCACTAGATGTCTCATTTGTAATTTCGCTAGGTTCCGCTGGTAAGTAATTTGATAGAGAAAAAGGCGTATCATCTTCATCATGATGAGTTGATATTTTAGGCTCTGCAATTAAAGAAGCCTGCTTTGCTAATTGCTTAACAGCTTGCAAAATAAAATCATGAATTAAACGTGCCTGGTGAAAACGCACTTCATGCTTAGCAGGATGAACATTTACATCAACTTGAAGTGGATCTATTTCTAAATAAAGCACAAATGCTGGTACATCATAGTCAGGTTGGATTTCTTCAAAAGCTTGGCGAATTGCGTGCAAAATTAATTTATCTCGCATCATCCTGCCATTTACATAAGTATATTGTGGATCTTTACTTAAACCAGTTGGCAAGGCCCAGCCATACATTTTAAGCTTATCTTCACCCGACTCTAAATATAAACCATGCTCTAAAAAGTTGCGACCTGCGACTTGAGCGACTCTTTTGATTCTTTGCTCTGTGGTTGGTTGCGCTCGATATTGACGCACTACCTTGCCATTGTGCTTTAACGTAATACCAACATCAAAGCGACTTAATGCAATACGCTTTATCAACTCATCAATATGATTAAACTCTGTTTTTTCAGTTCTTAAAAACTTACGTCTTGCCGGCGTATTAAAAAACAAATCAAGTACTTCGATTGTTGTACCATCAGGATGCGCTGTTGGCTGTACTTTGACCGCCATATCTCGGCCTTCAGCATAGGCTTGCCAAGCTTCATTTTGCCCTTTAGGTTTTGAGCTAAGTGTTAAACGAGAAACAGAACTAATGGAAGCAAGTGCCTCACCACGAAAACCTAATGAATTTATACACTCTAAGTCATCTAATGTTTTTAGTTTACTGGTTGCATGACGTGATAAAGCCAATGCTAATTCTTCTTTATCAATGCCAGAACCATTATCGCGAATGCGGATTAACTTATGTCCCCCACGGTCTATATCGATTTGAATTCGTGTCGCACCAGCATCTAAACTATTTTCAACTAACTCTTTAACGACAGATGCAGGACGTTCAACCACCTCGCCAGCTGCAATTTGGTTAGCTAAACGAGCCGGTAAGATTTCTATACTCATGTTATATCACTTGTTAACTACGTGGGATTGTTAAGTTTTGGCCAATAAATAAGGTATTTGATTTAAGTTTATTTGCTTGTTTTAACTTAGTAATTGTTATGCCGTAACGCTGTGCTAATACACTTAAAGAGTCGCCTGATTTTACTCTATGTCGCTCAGGTATTGATTGCTTAATTTTAGCAAAATATGAGTCCTCTGGCGGATTATTTTTAAAATAACTTTTTAACGAAGTAAACACCGCTTTAGCTAACTTTTTTTGATGTGCAATGCTTTTAAGCAACCTTTCCTCCATTGGATTAGAAATAAAACCCGTTTCAACTAAAATTGAAGGTATATCAGGTGACTTTAATACGCCTAAGCTTGCATACTGCGGCTTTGTTTTATGCATTTTAGTTACTTTTTTAAGTTCACTTAAAATAGAAACAGCAACTTCAGCGCCTGTTTTCATTGAATGATCCATCTTCATATCTAATACTGCTTGTACTAAGTATTTTTCGTTTTGGGTATCTTTGAGCACACTTGCAGCACCGCCAAGAAGATCTGAATGTTTTTCACTACTTTCTATCCATTTACCTATCTCTGAATTTGCCCGACCTAAAGATAATACCCAAACCGAAGCACCTCTGGGTATAGGAGTTGTAAATGCATCGGCATGAATAGATATAAAAAAATCTACTTTATCTTTTCTTGCTCTTACTGTGCGAGTATTATTCTTAACATAATAATCACCAGTACGAGGCATTACAGCACGCATGCCTTTTTCAGCATTTATAAGCTTGGTTAAGCGCTTCGATATTTGTAAAGTCACATTTTTTTCATATGTACCTAAAGGTCCAATAGATCCAGGATCTTCTCCACCATGACCAGCATCAACAGCAATAATAATATCTCTATTTCCGCTAATATCTCTATTTTTGGCTACAATTGCCTTTTTAGGCTTTTTATTAATAGCAAATAAATCGACAACTAATCTGTCTTTTTTAGGCCCTGTTGGCGCTAAAGAAAAAATAACAGGTTTAACGGGCTCTAAAATTTCAAAAACCAGCCTTGTCCAACCTTTTTTCTTAGGTTTACTAAAGCGTATTTTTTTTATTAGTTGATGTTCGTTTGTTACCTTTGGAAGTAATACTTTTTGACTGGTATTTTTTAAATCAACCACCAAACGAAGTGGTTTTTTTAATATAAAATAACTGTAATCAGGCTTATCCTTTAAATCAAAAACAACTCTGGTACTTTCTGGAGATGGCCAAACACGTACACTGGTAATTTTATTTTGTGCATAAACATTCTTAACAGCAAAAGAGCTGAAAAAAATGAAACCGATAAATAGTTTTATTATTGTACTTTTAAGACTATGCATTATCTTTATTTGATAGCCTATCGACTATTTCTTCGCCTTTTAATGTTTTACTCATAATACTAACTTTACGTTTTTGTGCAACATACTCAAGTGTTAACTCTAAGTCAGCAGCAGCTAAAAAATCAGCGCCTTTCTCTGGCCACTCTATCATGCAAATTGAATCTTCATTAAAATAATCTCGGATCCCCATAAATTCGAGTTCTTCAGGATCAGCTAAACGATATAAATCAAAATGATAAATACTCTGCTCATCTAACTCATATGGTTCAACTAAAGTGTAAGTTGGGCTTTTAACCTTACCTTTATGTCCAAACTTTTGTACTACACCACGCGTAAAAGTCGTTTTTCCTGCGCCTAAGTCACCATACAAATAAATTACGGCACCTTGTGTAATACTTTGCGCTAATACGCCACCCATAGCGACTGTTGCTTGTTCATCTTCTAACAAGCAGCTAAATTCCTTACTCATTTTATACCTTTCTTAACCTACTAAATGTCTAATGTATGGAAATAAATCACTTGCCAGCAAACCATTTACGCCATCTTTTTCTGCATATTGCGCTGCTTTTCCATGAATAAATACCGATAAACATGTCATATCAAATATAGTTTGTTTATCCATAACTAATTTCTCAAAATTTCTCTTTTTTACTTTTTGAGCAATAAGCGCGCCGATTATACCAGATAAAACATCTCCCATCCCAGCACTTGCCATAGAGGGAGTTCCGGATCTATTTATATTGATTATTTCATCCTGGCAAACCAAAGTACCTGGCCCTTTAAGCACTACAGTTGCAGAATATTTTTTAGCTATTTTATTAACAGATTCAAATCGATTTGATTCAATTTCATAATTAGTACATTGCAGTAACCTTGCTGCTTCACCACTGTGTGGTGTTAAAACACAATTTGGCAATTGAATATTACTTTTAACTAACAGATTTAATGCATCGGCATCTATGATTTTAATTTTATCTTGATAACGAGAAATCGCTTTAAAAAGCATATTACTCCAATGTGATTGCCCCATACCTGGTCCAATCACAATGACAGTTGCTTTTTCGATTAATGAATTTAAATGTATTTCATCTTGTACACCATGCACCATAAGCTCATAGCACCCTTGTAAAATACTTATTACATTATCTATATGCGTGGCAATACTCACTAACCCCGCACCACTTCTTAAACACGCCTCACCGGCTAAACGAATTGCACCGGCCATGCCTCTATCGCCACCAATTAACAAAACATGCCCTTGCTGATTTTTATATGTCGATTTTTTACGCGTTATTTTATTATTTAAGATAGCGCCTTCTGATAAATGGTTTATTATTGAAGGGACTGCTTTAGCAAATACGGTGTCAATACCTAAACCCGCAAAATATAACTCGCCAACATAGTCTTTTGCTTTGCCTGTCAGTGACCCTTGCTTAAGCCCGATAAAACTTACGGTATTATCGGCATAGATGGCATCTTTTGATATTGCACCTGTTGTAGCATCAACACCTGAAGGCATATCAATACTGATAACAGGCTTACCAGCTTGATTTACTTGTTGGCTGATATTTTTAATAACATCGGATAGCTCTCCACTGAAACCTATACCTAACAAAGCATCAATTATTAAATCGCAGCTTGAAAGATCTAATTTTTCTTCAAGCTTGCCACCAACATTAATAAAACCCTTGTAAGCTTTTAATGAATCTCCTTTTAGCTCATTAGAATCACAAATACTAAAAACTTTAACCGATAAATCATTTTCAATCGCTAACTTTGCAACAACATAACCGTCACCACCGTTATTACCCTTTCCTGTTAATACTAAAATATTATTTGCAAAACTGTAGCGATCCCAGATTAAAGAAAAAACACTTTGACCTGCAAGTTGCATCAATTGATACATATCAATACCCATTCTTTTGGCTATGATCGATTCATTTGATTGAACTTGCTGCGCACTATAGGCAATCTGTGGTAAATTAGTGGTGTATAAAACGGCCATATTTGATCATCATGAACTCTAGTAATACTGACTATTCTTTACTTTCTGACAAAATTAAGCAATGGGGTAAAGATTTAGGCTTTGCTCAAGTGGGTATTGCTGATATCGATTTAAGTGAGCACGAAGCACAATTACAACGCTGGTTAGATAATAATTATCACGGTGAAATGGAATATATGACTGCTCATGGCATGATGCGTTCGCGCCCAGATGAATTAGTGCCAGGTACTAAACGCGTGATCACAGTACGCATGAATTACCTGCCGCCAAATGCCAGCTTTGCTAAAAACTTAAAGCAAACTGATAAAGCGTATATCAGTCGATATGCTTTAGGGCGTGATTACCATAAATTAATGCGTAATAAACTTAAAAAACTAGGTCAAAAAATTGAACAAGAATTAAAAGATTTAAACCAAGGTAAACTCTCATTTCGTCCATTTGTAGATTCAGCACCTGTATTAGAGCGACAGTTAGCTGATAAAGCAGGACTTGGTTGGACAGGAAAACACAGCCTAATTATCAATAAAGAAGCGGGGTCTTGGTTTTTTTTAGGTGAGTTATTTGTTGATATTCCACTGCCAGTAGATAAACCTGTTGAAGAACAATGTGGCACTTGTGTGGCCTGTATAAAACTATGCCCAACAAAGGCCATTATAAAACCTTATGTCGTTGATGCTAAACGTTGTATCTCATATTTAACAATAGAATTAAAAGGTACAATTCCTGAAGAGTTCAGGTCTTTACTGGGTAATAGAATTTACGGCTGTGATGATTGCCAATTAATTTGTCCTTGGAATAGATATGGTAAAATTACAGATGAAAAAGATTTTCACCCAAGAACACAACTCAAAGACAAAGATCTCATAGAACTCTACTTATGGGATGAAGCGACCTTTTTAAAAAATACTGAAGGCAGCCCTATAAGGCGAATAGGTCATGAGCGTTGGTTACGAAATATATCTATTGCTTTAGGTAATGCAGACTTCAATGAAAAAATTGTAGCTGTTTTACAACAACGCCTATTTGATGCAACAGAGTTAGTTACAACACATATTAATTGGGCACTTGAACAACAAAAACAAAAACAACCTCTTAATAAAAAAACACAACGACTAATAAAAGCAATTGAAAAAGGCTTACCAAGAGATGCGTAAGCTTTTATAAAATGATACATGAAAGATCTGTTAATCCAATATGTGTGACAAATCATTTTCTATTTCAAAAAATGCATTTTTAACATCTGTTAATAAATCTTCCCTAGCGACTGACTTTTGTATTGTTGTATCTACTTTCTGGAAAATATAATTTTCTTGATCTTCATCTAGACCCATATATGGAATACGATTTTCAAACTCTTCTTGAAGCTCTCTAAAAATTGTTTCATTCATTTCATGACTCAAATTAAGCACACAAACTAACTCTTCAAATCGAGATCTCACTAAGGAAAATGCACGTTTAAGCTGCATTCTTTGATATTTTAATATCCTAGCGGTTACAATAACATTTAACTGTTGTTCTGTGGCACTAACAATAAAACAAATGTGATCTCTGATCCGACCTAACTTTTCAGAATCATCTAACGGCATATTAAGTATTAACAAACTAATGGTTTGATAATTAACTAAAATTCTTGGGCTAAATTCATATAATCTGCCTTTATTTTTAAGTAATTCAAAAAGCTCAATCACCATAGGGGAGCAAATACCTGTCGAGCTAAAATGAGATACTTCTTTATCCACTAAAAACGCACTGCATGTTTTTAAGCCAAAGCTTTTTAAACATTGACCTAATGCTTTTGCTAACTCTTTTGGCTCATCTATTTTGCCTATTTTTTCAATATACTGAACAATTGCTCCCATTTCACTTGATAATGACATGGCATTAAAGGCCGTTGAAGCTGCATCTTCAACTTGCCGCTCTAGCATTTCTCTATTTTCAATCACTTTAAACAAGTTTGATAATTTTGATTGCAATTCTTTATTACCAAAAGGCTTTACAATATAGTCTTCAGCACCAACATCATAACCCGCTATGCGCTCCTCAACAGTACCTCTAGCAGATACAAACATAACGACTATCTCTGATGTAGTTGGATTTTCTTTAAGCTTGCGGCATACTTCATAACCATCCATATTCGGCATACTAACATCAAGTAAAATAACGCAAGGTTTAAATTCTTCTGCTATTTTCAAACATTCAGGACCGCTATTAACGCAGTGTAATTGATACTCATCTTCGAGGATTTCTTCAATAATCTCTAAATTATAAGGCTCATCATCTACTGCTAAAATTTTATTCTGGACCATTATTTCTCCCTTAAATAGTCTATGTAGCTCAATACGATACCCTCTTTATTTATAGGTATAATATACAAAACTAAAACAAGCATAGTTAAGCTTATTTACTTTCTCCAGTTTTTACTTTTTTGACCCCTAATTATCTAAATTTAGGTAAAACGATAATAACAGAAGCTCCTTGTGTAATATTATTTTGTGCCCTTATACTACCTTGATGATAATCAATTAATTCTCGACATATTGCTAATCCTAAACCTGTACCACCAGCACCTTTATTCGTTTTACTACTTTGTGTAAACTTACTAAAAATAAGCTCTAACTCACTCTCAGGTATACCTATACCTCTATCTTTTACTTTAATTTCAACATCACCTTTATTATCTAAAACACTGATCTGTATTTCGCTATTATCAGGACTAAATTTAATTGCGTTTGAAATAATATTTTTAAGTACTTGTGATATTTGATCTCTATCACAATTCACCTTTACTTGAGGTAAACTAGACTCTAACTCAACTTTAATATTACGCTCTAGTGAGAAACCTGAAATATCATCGATACTGGTTTTTATAATAGGTAAAATATCTCGATCTTCAGGATAAAATGGAAATTTACCAACATCTAACTTAGAAAGATCTAATAAGTTATTTAATAGAGTTAATAATCTATGCCCACTACTTTCAATTCGTGATAAATACTTGGTCATTTTATCTATTGGAATAGGCTGAAAATCTAATTTTTCTAATCCAAATCGAGAAAAACTCAAGATAGAGTGCATTGGCGTTCTTAATTCGTGAGACATATTCGCTAAGAATTGAGATTTACTATGATTGGCCTGTTCAGCCTGATCTTTTGCTAGCTCTAATTGTGAAGTACGATCTTTCACTTTTTGCTCTAACATATCTTTTGTTTCTTTTAGCAGCTCTTCCTTATGTTTTAAATGAGTTACATTTTTTAAAATAGCCGCAAAAGCAATTTCACCATGAAAATCAATTTCAGAAAATGAACCCGCTAAAGGTATTTTCAAACCATCTTTTAATAAAACTTGCAGTTCACAACTAAATTGCTTGTTACTTCCAGCCTGAAAAATAGCAGATTTAACTTCTTCTGCAGATTCAGCATCAATCAGTGAATAAATAGAATTGCCAACCAAATCTTTACTTGACGCTGAAAATAAATAAGCACATGAATCATTAGCTTCCAAAATATTACCTGACTGTTCAAATAATACGATGCCATCAGGGGTATTTTTATATATCACCCTAAGCAAACTATCTTTTTCAATTAAAGCATCAACCGTATCTTGAAGTCTTTCAACTAATTCAAAATTATTTCGTTTCAATAATTCTGTTTGCCATACTTTATGTAACGCTTGAAGTAATACACTTTCGTTTAAGGGTTTTTCTAAGACATCTTCGACACCAATACGTATCGCTTCAATTAATGCGCTTTGATGTGGTTTAGAAGTAACTAATAAACAACGGCAATCTGGGTTTATTACTTTGAGCTGTCTAAAAACATCAATCCCCGTGAATTTAGCCATATTAAAATCAGATATTAATAAATCAATTTTTTTACTTTTAGCTAATGCAACAACACTTTCAATATCCGATGCTGTAGTCACATCTAAATGCGCACCTTTTAAGCTAGTATCTAATATTTCTAAACGTTGAATATCATCATCAACTAACATTATTTTAGGCAGTGAAATTTCAGCTTCAGCACTATTGATCCTTAATTCTTTCTCTAGAATTCCAATAATTTCTTTATTATCAAAAAAAGGATATATTCTTTGTGAAGAGGGTAATAACTGATATAATTCAGCAAAAGTTGAGGAAATTTTTGCATCTTGATAATGTGGTGCAACAAGAAGAAAAGGCGTATTTTTAAAACTAGTTTTTAGCTCTTGCACTAGAGTGAGTGGAATACCATGCACAACAACTATCATGTCGAAATGGTTTTTTGTTAAATCATTTTTAAACTCATCTTCAATTTCTAAAAAGTGGCTCAGCAAAGTTTCACAACCAACCAACTCAAGCAAAACCTTTACCCGCATTGCTAATACACTACTATTATCAACTATCAAAATCCGTTTTAACATTACCTAAACGTTGCTCTTTTCTTTTTTGGCATTCTAATAGAGTAGCGTGTTTTTGTTGGTTATCCATTTTATGCCACGACAAAATTTCATCTAAGTGCCTAAAACACCCCAAACAAACATCTTTTTCTGATAAACAGCAAATACGAATACATGGGCTGTCTTTAGCCATATAGAATCCAATTTAATATGATATTTTTAGTATAAGTGAGTTTTGATAAAATAGAGATATTGTTCAATATTCATTCAAAAATCTCAAATGTTAAGGGGTAATACATAATGTCCTTGCCTTTTGATGATTGCTTGCACCTCGGGGTTTGCCACTTCACTATGACAAAATTGACAGGATGAAGTGGCTATCTTCGCATTATCAATACCTAGATTTTTCAAATGTTTTTTCGCAAACTCTTCAACACGTGATTGATGGTCATCATCAACTAAAACATCAAAATGAAGTTGTTGACCTTGTGCTGTTTTTACATGGGTATCATAAACGTGTATTTTCATTGTAAATTCCTAATAATTGACTGTTAATACTAAACGCTGGCTCTGTAATTCATCAGATTAAACGCTAAATTTTACTGTGTTTATTATCTTTAATTACCCTTAATAATCACTGATCGCCAAGGCTAAAATGACACTTGATAGCCTATGCTCAGCATGTCAGACATCTTCAGTTGAATACCATTGACCTTTTGCCTGAGTACCGACTGATATTCCAATGCTACACGCTGCCCTTTAAACATTCCGGTCTGCAACACATAATTAATACCTAAGGCCAAAGACATATTATTGCCACCGTAATTATTAGGATCTGCAGTGGCTACTGGCGCGATAATATGAGAGTCAAGTCCTTTTATTTTGTCACTGTTTCTATAGATTAAACGCAATGATGTACTCAGTTTAGGGCTCATTGCATAGCCCCCCCAAAAAGTAGCCAAAAAGCTATCACCCATTCGATAACCCTGATCATTTTTACTTTCAAGAGGCATGGTGTAGTTAATTTGCCCCCCCAAATTTAGTTTGTCTAAATGAGCACTATAAGTCACAGCAGACATTAGATCTAAAGTCCCTGTTCCCACCTGCATTCCATAAGGCAAACGCTGTTCAACATACATATTCATCGGGGTAAGCACTTCGTCAGTATTATTCGTTGCTCCCGTGGGGAAACTTAATCCCATATTTATATGGATTTTATGTAAGTCATCCTGATATAGACTCGTCAATGCAGATAACTTGAAATCGCCTACTCCCGATGAATTACTAGTAAATTGACCCAATGGTGTTTTCCCCTTTCCACCAGCAAAGGTTAGATGTTGCATTGTCTTATCAATTACATTTAGCATTGCCATCCAGGTTATATCGTCATTGGGTGCAAACATTATACCGAACATATGCATTTCACTAGTCATACTTTGTGGCACAACGCGTAAAGTAGGCGGCATCATAGGCTGACCAAAAAATCGATTCGGCACAGTAGTCACGATATCTTCTGACGAAATATTATCGCTCCCTTGTATATTGTCAGCCATTTCCATACGCATAAAACGATAAGAAAACATCCATTCGTTTTTTTTATGCAGGTGATCACCCATGACGCCAATAGGTGCGTGACTATCAGCATGAACTGTTGGATGGTTTTGATCACCTCCATTGACTTTACAAGTAAATAACAACATGATTATTAGCTGGCCGATTATTTTCATCAGAGTCTCTCTCTATAAATTAGACTTTTATTTTGATTAATCTAGGTTATTATTTTTCGCTAGTTACAACACCTGGCAATGATAAATCACCTGAGGCAATATCATGTACACCAGAAACACATAACAGCGGTGTTTTTCCCTCAACATTCACTTGTAATTCAGCCGTTACTGCATCAAATGACACAGGTTTTGAGTTACTTAATGGCACTGTTATTTTAGCTATATGACCAGTTAAAACTGGACTCATGCCAGGGCTATCTAACGCAATGGGTAGCATAGGAGCAGTATCTGGTAACAGATCAACACCAGGTGATACATCCCTAACTTTTAAACCCGCACCACAAGCAGCATCTTCGGTTAACACAACCCAATGAGAGTGCCAATCAGCACCGTCATTTGCTGGATCTCCATCATTATTTTCATCAAACAGTGGCGTATCATCAAAATCAGGATGAGCCGTTATCGCCATGGCTAAAATACCTGACTTAGCATCAAATCCTACAGTGGAAGGGTCTAGATTAGTCGGCCAAACATAGGACTGAACTTTTGCTCCCTTGAGTTGACAGCAGTTTTAGGTGAAATTA
>NZ_NQMR01000144.1 GCF_002276045.1 Pseudoalteromonas sp. NBT06-2
TATATTGAGCGAGAATTGCTGATAAACCTATAAAAATAGTGACTTTCATACACAATTAAGTTAACTAGCACTGTTAATTATTGAGAAATGGATCCAAGCGCTATGCTTTAAAAATGAAGCTGCTAAACTGTTTTAAAAGATAGTGACGGCTGAATTTCGTTAAATATAAGCAGTTAATTAAGTAATAACAAACAAAAAATATTGGATAATCAAGGTTTAAACCAGTAAGTATGCCCACAACAAGAACATTTAAATTTTCTTGAGTTATTTTTTATAATTTTTTCTAAAAAGGTTCGCTTGATGCGAAAAAGCGTTTGCTCACGACATATAGGACATAAAGTTTGCTTAGGTTTCATCATGTAGCCTTTTTTGTAAAAAACACACTTACCAAGAACATAGCATAACCTCCACTGTTAATCTCAAATATGTTAGTCAAATATAGTTACGACCTTGGCACTCTAGATATGATTCAGTATTGAAAAGAAGGACTAACATCATGAATGAAAAGCCTAAATTCACAGTGGAAGTGGGTAGACTTTCCTAAAAAACTAATAGCGGTAATGGAGCATCAAGGTACGCCGAATCTACTAGGAAGAACAATACAAAAATTTATAGAGTGAAATTTTCCTCCTGAAAAATGCAATACATTCAATTTGGTTTACGATGATCTAAATGTGACGGTTGCAGAAAATGATAGATTTGATATCTGTTGTTCAATTAATCAAGTGGTTGAACCAAATGATAATGGTGTTGTAGCCTAAATAATTCTGCCGGGGAAATGTGCAGCAGTTAGCTATATTGTTAGTGATTGAACTGATAGCTCTATTAACGAATACCGCCTAGATTTGCTAAATGTTTATGAACAATATCTAGAGCTTCAATACCATATTTAGCAGCATTAAGGTCTACACCATTACATAGAACTGCAACTGATACTTTATTTTTTGGTACTCTTGCATAAAACGTTGATGTTCCTAGCCAATCGCCAGTATGTTCAAACGTTTTATACTCTGCTAGCTGTTTAAAAAATTGCCCGTTAGCATACATCCAACCATCAATAGTATGTTTACTATTAGGAGTATTCATTTTAATCATTAACTGCTTTGGATTTTTACCTAATTTAGGTTGATAAAAATGATTGTCCCATATGGCCAAATCTTGGATGTTTGTGTGCAAACCGCCATCCCCAACCCAAGACAAATTTGTCATATTAATTTCGTAAGATCCTGACTCCAATTTTTTATACCCCGATGCTCTATTAAGAATAACTTCATTATAATTATCATTAAAAAATGTATCTTTCATTCCTAAAGGTTTAAATATCCTTTTATCTGAAAACTGTCTTAACGTTAAGCCACTTTGTTTTTCAACTAATTTAGATGATAAAAAATAAGCAAAGTTACTGTATTCAAATTTTTGATCTGGATTACTTTTTAGTGGAAGCTTTTTTATAATATCGTAAAATTCATCATTAGATATATAATCCTGATTTCCTAATCTAAGCTTGCCATCAGAGACTGACTTTAAACTTGATTGAGTAAGCATATCTAGAGAATCAAAATCTCCCATACCTGAAAAGTGCCCCAGCATTGAGTTTACGGTGACTTTAACACCGTAATTATTTAATTCAGGTAAGTATTCTCTAATATCCTTATTCAGTTCTATTTTTCCATCATCTACTAATAATATATACCCAAACCACTTCAAGATGCAGGATTCAGTTGGAATTAGAAATACTTTAGGCAAGGCATTGATTGAAGAACATGGTTATTCCCTTTTCAAAATCAATAACGCTGCATAAAGTATTTATAAACCAACCTTACAGGGACTTCTGAGCAAATAATGCTCGTTGTTCCATCTTTTTTTAAGGGAGTAACCATTAATGCAAAGATGCGCCTAGATCATGAATTGCTCAGCAGTCCTGAACCTCACATCTTGAAGTGGCTTGGGTATAGCTAACGCGGTAAACTGTTTTGATACTGATGCTATTCTATGAATAGAATGCGAAGTTAGTGGGATATGATGTTCTATATTTGCTAAACCATACCCCTTTTTAAAAATTAACAAATCATCTTTAATCACTCCTATCGAGCAACCAGGAGAGTCATTTGAAGAAAAATTAGCGAAGATGTTATTTATTTGATGAGATAACTTATTTGCCATTTCATCGGCATTAGTACTAGTACTTAATATGAATAAAAATATTATTATGAATCGCAATTCCTTTACTCCTTTTTATAGATTTGAAATAATACTTTTGATGATCATTATCGATGAAATGATTTAAACATATATTGAGTGATTATCAAATCATAATGATTTACCTTTTTTAATCTAAAAGAAAGGATCATATACCTAAACTTCATGTAAACAGTCCATCTGAGAATATTTCAAAAATGATTTTAACTTTTGAAGGCGGTCCAGCCATCGGTAAAAGTACCATTGCTAATAAGCTAGAAAACTCTCATGGTTGTTACACCATTCCAGAGGTTAATAAGTTATTTGGTAAAGAAAATCGTATTTCAGATTTATGGTATTACCAAAAACAAGCTCAAAGGTGGGAGTTGGCGCTACATAACCAAGAATCTACGGTTTTATCTATACTAGATGGGGATATTTTTCAGCCTATCTGGTTTAGCTCTCTTTTCCCCGGTAAGAACTCGGAGAGTTTTGATGAAACCGTTAATTTTTATAGTGAAATGATGCTACAGGATAAAGTCGGTTTTCCCAATGCATACATATACTTTCACGCTGAGGAGCGAGTTAGAGCAAAAAGAGAGAGGGAAAGATCGGTAATTCTTGGTCGAAGTCAAAAATCGATAGAGCAAAAGATCTCTAGATATTGTGATTTTACCACTTTACAAAAACAGTATTTTTCAGATTTAAAAAAAGAATTTCCTGATTTAGTGATTTTTCTAGAATCAAATGAAATAGAGAGCACAATTCAGAGTATTTTATCTTTTTCAAAAAGACAACAGAATGATCATTGGAAAATCTTCAACTTTATCGTTGAATGGTGTAGAAACAAAGAACCACTTCGTTAAAAACTAATTAAAATCATATTTCAATTACTACTGGTAGTAACTCCAAAAAGGAGTTCATTGGTTTAAACAGCATACCCCTTTAAAACTCAAACTGAAATAGAAATTATTACCTTTACAGATTAAATCGATTTTTAATTTTAGCTAAACTGGCTTTAGTAATATTAATAATACGAGAGTCAAACTCACGCTCTAGCCAGCCTTTGTTTAACATATCATCTAACATCCATTGCCCTAATATTCCTGCTAAATGATTTCTGCGTTCACTCCAATCTAAGCAAGATTTACAAATCGGACGTTTTGATTTTTTAATTTCACTAAAATCAAAGCCTATGGAAATAAAAAATTTTTGACCTAAATCCGTGAGTAAAGTTTCGCAGCCATTATCAATAATAAAGTTATGATTTTGTAGCGCGTCATAAATATCAACAGCTAAATCAACCGATATATTTAATAAGCTTTCTAATAACTGGGCTACCGATAAGTTCATTAATTGAAAATATTTATGTCGACCTTGTTTACGTACTTGAAGTAACTGTCCATCAACTAACTTAGCTAAATGCGTACTGGCTGTTTGCGATGTAATATCAGCCTCTAAAGCGAGCTCAGTTGCTGTTAAAGCCTTACCTCCTAATAAAGCAATTAACATTTTAGCGCGCGTATTATCACCTATTAAATTAGCCACCACAGCAATATTAGGTTCTGACAGTGTGTTATTCATTTTATTCCATTGTTCGATGTGCATCGAAGCATCGCTTGTACTACGTCATTAGACTTATGCAAAATTATAACAGAGAATCACAATGGAAAACATCAATACAAAAATCACATGTTTTATTCAGTACAAAATAAACCCCTTTAAAATAAATGAGTTTGAGCAATATGCTAAAAACTGGGGACACATTATTCCCAAATGCGGAGGAGATTTATTAGGCTATTTTTTACCTCATGAAGGCACTAATGATATTGCATATGGATTAATAAGTTTTAATAGCTTAGCTGACTATGAAAGTTATCGAGCAAGGTTAAAAACCGATGAACTTGGATTCACTAACTTCTCTTTAGCTCAAAAGCAACAATTTATCATTGAAGAAAACCGTAGTTTTTTAAAAATAGTACCACAAACTTATAAGCAAGCAGCAAAGGAAATCAAATGATAGCAGTCATATTTGAGGTAGAACCAAAATTAGATCAAAACCAAGAATATTTTAACGAAGCAAAAAACCTAAAAATATATTTACAACAAGTACCCGGCTTTATTTCTATCGAAAGATTTCAAAGCCTGACCAACAATTCAAAATATTTATCTTTATCATTTTTTGAAGATGAACAAGCAGTGAAACAATGGCGTAATCAATTTATGCATCAAAAATCGCAAACTAAAGGGCGAGAACAAATATTTGAACATTATCGTTTACGTGTGGCATCTGTTATTCGAGATTATGGCATGCAAGATAAAGCGCAATCACCTGATAACATAAAAGGGGAACAATAAATGGATTTATTAAGTTATTTGAATCAATATTTTTATACTCAAGCTCAACTATTAGATAAATGTAAAATAAATGAGTTAGCATTTAAGCAATACCAAAAAGACGCTATAATGCCATTGGCCTCATATAAACTAAATATACAATGTGATTCTTTTTTTGGTAAGTATATAGCAGCACAAAAAACTGAATATTACCCAAAAGCCTATGTATCTTGGTTAGTTGACATATCAAAAATACAAGAAACACAAAATGTATTTGAAATTTTTAGTTCCCGCTATAAAACGCAACTAAAAAAGCTAAATGAATTAGGTTTTTATAGTCATGATAATAAGTTTAATCAAAACTTATCTGAACATATAAAACAAGAATGGCAACATTTTTTAAAAGGGACGTATGGGGTGTGTACTAAATCTGGTTTAGTGGAAAATATTGCAACTAAAGAATTAACCACTACTATCGTTAATGAATTGATTTCTAATGAAGGCATATCAGGCCAAAAGCAGAAATACTTAAAAGTCTTAATTGATTTATTAGACTCAGTCACATCACTATTCGCACCTCATGAAAGAAAAACAAGTTCTAGAGTAAAACTTATTGAGAATATAAGAAAAAAGTACTTTAAATATG
Source organism: Pseudoalteromonas sp. NBT06-2 (assembly GCF_002276045.1). GTDB lineage: Bacteria > Pseudomonadota > Gammaproteobacteria > Enterobacterales > Alteromonadaceae > Pseudoalteromonas. Next base: position 5,162 of record NZ_NQMR01000144.1, read on the forward strand.
TTGAATGAGTCAGCACTGACTTTTACAAATTAATATAAACTGGATAGGGTTCTTCTTCCTGAATTTTATAGTCACAAATCACTAAATTTAAAGGTGGTAGGTTCGAGTTAAAGTAGTATCTCTCAGGCAACTCTGCATACCGAGATACAAGCTCAGAAATTTCGTTATACATTGTGAGCCTTATATTTTCGTTGAGCAGCATTGGTTTTGTTATTATATACCCAAGCCACTTCAAGATGTGAGGTTCAGGACTGCTGAGCAATTCATGATCTAGGCGCATCTTTGCATTAATGGTTACTCCCTTAAAAAAAGATGGAACAACGAGCATGATTTGCTCAGAAGTCCCTGTAAGGTTGGTTTAGAAATACTTTATGCAGCGTTATTGATTTTGAAAAGGGAATAACCATGTTCTTCAATCAATGTCTTGCCTAAAGCATTTCTAATTCCAACTGAATCCTGCATCTTGAAGTGGTTTGGGTATAAAAGGCTTATCAAGCCCAGTTCTTCCAATTTACGTAAGTAAATGTGAGTCGAAGCTGGTGATATGTTCCAAGTGTCCTCAATTTTTCTAGGATAATTTTTACTTAGCAGCTCTATGAAATATACACGCTTTTTACTTTTATGTGTTCAGTGATTAATGTAACTTTTAACTATGAATGCATAGAAGCAAAATTTTTAAAAAGACTTTTCAACAGAAACGTTTAAACATGCTACACGCAAAATCATCAACAACCAGTGGGAAAACTCGCCAGTGCTAACGAGTTTAAAACCTGAGCCTGAATTTATGGGGTATCTAAAAAACACGGGGAGGATTAAAGTACTTTGGAAACAAAAATCCTCTGTAACTGATGATGAACTTTTAGGCCATTTAGAAGTCATCATAGAAGGAGGGCAAGTAAAAATTGATGGTGCTCAAATAGTTTAAGATCGCTTTAAAAAACCTACAAATATGTACAATGTAAACCCCCTGTACAACATCTTCTTTATTCTAAAAAGGCCATAACAATTTTATTATGGCCTAAAGTCGAAAGGGGCGATATTTAGTTTATCAACTAGAGGCTTAAAGACTTTAGCTTTAAACGCATTTTATGTAATACCGGCTCAGTATAACCATTAGGCTGCTTTGCGCCTTCTAATACAAGCTCTAAAGCTGCTTGCACTGCAATTGAGTTAGTAAAACTTTGCTCTGAGTCTGCCATGTTAGTATAGCTTTTATCACCTAAGTTCTGTAAATCAACTACTTTTGCCATACGTTTCATTGTATCTATCACTTGTTGTTCATCACATACACCATGATGCAACCAATTTGCGATATGTTGCGATGAAATTCGTAATGTTGCGCGATCTTCCATTAATCCAACATGATTTATATCTGGTACTTTTGAACAACCGACACCTTGATCTATCCAACGAACAACATACCCTAAAATACCTTGTGCGTTATTATCTAATTCGGCTTGGATCTGTTGCAGCGTTAAACTTGATGCTTTTTTCATTAAAGGTGGTGTTAAAATATCAGTTAAAGCTGCTTGCTGACGTGTAAATAATGGTTTTTGCACATCAAATACATTCAAACTGTGATAATGCGTTGCGTGTAAGGTTGCTGCTGTAGGGGAGGGCACCCACGCAGTATTAGCACCAGATTCTAAATGCGCTACTTTTTGAACCATCATAGCAGCCATTTCATCAGGCATAGCCCACATACCTTTACCTATTTGCGCTCTTTTGCTTAAACCCGTCGCTAAACCAACATCAACATTATTATTTTCATAAGCACCAATCCAAGGTTGAGATTTAATATGCGCTTTAGGCATAACAATGCCCGCTTCCATTGATGTGTGAATTTCATCTCCTGTTCTATCTAAAAAGCCTGTATTAATAAATACTACGCGCTCTTTAGCTTGATATATACAGGCTTTTAAATTTACAGTTGTACGCCTTTCTTCATCCATTATACCCACTTTTAAAGTATTAACCGGCAAATTAAGCGCCGACTCTACTTGAGAAAACAGCTCACAGGTAAAAGCGACTTCTTCAGGGCCATGCATTTTAGGTTTTACAATATTAATGCTTTGAGCTGATGAATTTTTATAAGGACTATTACCTTGTAGATCATGTATTGCACAAAGAGAAGTGATCATCGCATCCATTATGCCCTCAAACACTTCTTCATTATTTTCATCTAAAATTGCAGGATTTGTCATTAAATGACCAACATTTCGTACAAACATCATGCTGCGGCCTTTTAAGCTAATAGGCTGACCTTTCAAGTTAGTAAAATTTCGATCTGAATTTAAAGTTCGTTTGGTTAAGTTACCTGACTTTTCAAAGCTTTCACTTAAACTTCCTTGCATTAAACCTAACCAGTTTTGATAAACTAATGCTTTATCTTCACCATCAACCGCAGCAACTGAATCTTCACAATCCATGATAGTTGTTAAAGCTGATTCTAGGATAATATCTTTAATACCAGCTTTATCTGATCGGCCAATTTGGCTTTGTGGATCTATTTGTAGTTCTATATGTAAGCCATTATTTTTAAATAGAATATTACTTGGATTTTGAATTTGACCTACATACCCAATTAACTGTTGCGTATCTACTAGTTTAACTTGTAAATTTCCTTTTAAGCGAACAATAAGTTCACCATCAACAATGGCATAGTTTTCACTATCATGATGAGAACCACTACTCAGAGGTAATGCTTTATCTAAAAATTTTTTTGAATATTGAATTACTTTCAAACCGCGCACTTCATTATACGTTTTAGTTTTTTCAGCACCATCAGATTCAGAAATAACATCAGTACCATAGAGTGCATCAAATAGTGATCCCCAACGGGCATTCGCAGCATTGAGAGCAAACCTTGCATTATTTACAGGTACTACAAGTTGTGGTCCTGCAAGCTTTGCTATTTCTTCATCTACATTAAGGGTTTCAATATTAAAGTCTTTAACTTCAGATACTAAGTAACCAATGTCAGTTAAAAAACTCTGATACTTTTGCGTATCCCATATTGGATTTTCTTTATGGTAAACATCTATTTTTTTTTGTAACACATCTCGTTTAGTTAATAGTGCTTTATTTTTTGGAGTTAGTATTTTAATGATCTGTGAAAATGATTGCCAGAAGGTATCTTGCTTCAAGCCAGTGTTAGGCAAAGCCTGATTGTTAACAAAATCATATAAAACTTTATCTATTTGCAACCCTGAGTGAGAGATTCTATTTGTTGTCATATTATTAGCCTCTATGAACGGTGTAATACTTCTATTGCGATACTTTACCTTAACTTTAATAAAAAGTGCGAAAGACCTGTCATTTAGGTATTCACTGAAAAAATGTTAGTGATAGAAACTATAAATTAACGAAATCATAACAAATAAGTCTATTGTTTACACCAGAGCTTCAGAACGACTTAATAAATTGAAGTGACACTCTCACAACAAAAAAGCAAAATGGATGGAAATAAATATGGCTGACACAACCCCTAACTATAAACAAGATATCGATCATGTAACTACCTTATGCCAAATGAATGGTAATAACTGGCAGTCTATTAATCCTGAATATGCTGCTCGAATGAAAATGCAAAATCGCTTTAAAACAGGTTTAGATATCGCAAAGTATACTGCTGATATTATGCGTGCTGATATGGGTAATTATGATGCAGACACTTCTAAATATACACAATCTTTAGGCTGCTGGCATGGTTTTATCGGTCAGCAAAAGATGATTTCGATTAAAAAACATTTTGAAAATACCGACCGTCGCTACTTATACCTATCAGGTTGGATGGTTGCAGCACTAAGATCTGAATTCGGACCACTACCAGATCAATCTATGCATGAAAAAACATCTGTGGCTGGCCTAATAGAAGAACTATATACATTCCTACGACAAGCCGATGCAAGAGAGCTTGGCGGTTTTTTTAGAGAGCTTGATACAGCAAAAGCTGCCAATGACACAGCCGAAACAACAAAAGTACAAGATAAAATTGATAACTACGTAACACATGTGGTGCCAATTATTGCAGATATTGATGCAGGTTTTGGTAATGCCGAAGCGACTTACTTAATGGCTAAGCAAATGATTGAAGCTGGAGCATGTTGTATTCAAATAGAAAACCAAGTATCAGATGAAAAACAATGCGGTCATCAAGATGGTAAAGTTACCGTTCCACACGAAGATTTTTTAGCTAAAATCAACGCTGTTCGTTATGCATTTTTAGAGTTAGGTGTAGATAACGGTGTGATTGTAGCACGCACAGATTCATTAGGTGCAGGACTAACTAAGCAAATTGCTGTAACAAAAGAATCTGGTGATTTAGGCGACCAATACAATGCATTTTTAGATTGTGATGAAGTATCTGCAGATGAATTAGGCAATGGTGATGTAGTAATAAAACAAGATGGTAAGTTAGTACGTCCTAAGCGTTTAGCTAGTAATTTATATCAATTTAAAAAAGGAACTGGTGAAGCACGCTGTGTTTTAGACTGTATCACTTCACTACAAAATGGTGCTGATTTATTATGGATTGAAACTGAAAAACCGCATGTTGGTCAAATTGGCGCCATGGTAAATGCCATTCGTGAAGTTGTGCCTAATGCTAAGTTAGTTTATAACAATTCACCTTCATTTAACTGGACATTGAATTTCCGTCAACAAATATTTGATGCCATGGTTGAAGAGGGTAAAGATGTATCTGCTTACCAACGTGATTCATTAATGAGTGAGCAATATGATGATAGTGAATTATCACAACTAGCAGATGAAAAAATTCGAAACTTCCAAGCTGATGCAGCTAAAGAAGCTGGGATCTTCCATCATTTAATTACTTTACCAACTTATCATACAGCTGCGCTATCAACAGATAACTTGGCTAAAGGCTACTTCGGTGATGAAGGCATGCTTGCTTATGTGCAAGGAGTTCAACGTAAAGAGATTCGTCAAGGCATAGCCTGTGTTAAACACCAAAATATGGCTGGTTCAGATATGGGTGATGATCATAAAGAGTACTTTGCAGGTGAAGCGGCTCTTAAAGCTTCAGGTAAAGATAATACAATGAATCAGTTCTAGTATATTAATTCCTTCCAACAGTACAAAGGCTGCAATTGCAGCCTTTTTTAGTATCTATATTTTGATATACCCAAGCCACTTCAAGATGTGAGGTTCAGGACTGCTGAGCAATTCATGATCTAGGCGCATCTTTGCATTAATGGTTACTCCCTTAAAAAAAGATGGAACAACGAGCATGATTTGCTCAGAAGTCCCTGTAAGGTTGGTTTATAAATACTTTATGCAGCGTTATTGATTTTGAAAAGGGAATAACCATGTTCTTCAATCAATGCCTAGCCTAAAGTATTTCTACTTCCAACTGAATCCTGCATCTTGAAGTGGTTTGGGTATATATCCAATCATCATATTTGTGTCCAGATCTACCGTTGAAACAAAATATCCCCTATCTCAGAAATTTGAACCATTATCTACTTTTAAAGTTTTGTGCTTTCGAAATTGCGCTTTTTCCTTTGGTATAACCGAAAGATGTGAAACTGAAAATTGAGATGGAATGCTAATACACATATAAACGTGAACGGATCTTATTGACATAGCACACTAATAAACTCTGTAAGATCAATCACAGATCAACTTTTTACTAAGTAAGCATATGGAAAGTAATTTGGATCAATATTTTACTAATATAATATGTTATTAACTGTTTTAAGGCTCAAAATGACTTTAATCCCTTATTAAGAGTAAATATTTACAGATATAGCATGATATTTAAGCTATCAATATAATATCAGATCATATTTTTACTAACAAATAACAAAGCACCAAATTTTCAAGACAAGTTTTTACTAAGTCACAGCACCTTTCCAGTATAAAAGTCATACAAAGTCACAGTTACCAAACAAAAATGTTTATAAAAAGACAAAAAAAACCACTTATATTCATATAATAAATACTAAAAATAGTAAACATGAATCATTTTTATAATGAAATTGGAATATTCACACTAAAAAGACCTCGACTTAGTAAGATTTTGATCTGTGAATTTTTTAAATCAACTTTTTGTCAATTCAAGAGGAAATAATGTCAGTTCAAAACAATCACACCGACAACCCTAAGTATTAGAGCTACATTTGACTGAACAAAACCAATGACATAACAAAAACCAAGCATAGGAAAGCATCAATGAAACAGAAAATAGCGCAAATAGCAGGGGTTATCGTTTTTATATTGTCTGTACTTAACTTTGTACTAGGTATAAATCTGATCTCCATAAATACGGTCTTTTCATTTCTCATTGGAATATATGTTTGCATGTTAATATTACATATGATCAAAGATTACTTTGTAATGCTCATAGATAACAAGGAAGTATAACAATGAACACTAAACTAACAACAATCGCTACTTTATTAATGAGCTTAAATCTACATGCTATAGATTTACGTATAGATAATGTAAAAATATATCAAAATGAAAACCAGAAGTTTTCAGAACCAAGCCGCTTATACATAGAAAATAATAAAATAATAAAACTATCTCCAATGGACCAAGCACCAAAAATAGCCGATAAAATAATAGATGCAAATGCACAATATGCAGTACCTGGTTTAATCGATTTACATGTTCATTTGGGCGCTTCAGGCAGTAATTATGGTGTTGAATTCCAATATTTACCTGTTGAATCTCATTTTAACTCTAATCTATATTTAGGTATAACCAATATTGTCGATTTATTCTCTTTTGATAATACATTGAGTGAAGCTAAATCACTTAGCTATCAAACAATCACACCAAATCTATTTTACGCAGGTGCTTTATTTACCAATCCAGGGGGTCATGGTACACAATTTGGTGGTGCAGCACTTGAAGTAATAAGTGATGAGTCAATAGATACACTTTGGCAAGAGCATATTGCTAAAAAACCAAATGTAACAAAAGCCGTGATAGAAACTTTTGGTGGGCATGGTGCATCGTTAACTGACAATCAGTTAACACAATTGGGAAAACGTTCTAAGGAAGCTGGATTACCATATTTTGTGCATGTTTCTACATTACAAGACGGAAAACGTGCTATCAAAGCTGGCGCTACCGCTTTGGCACACGGTATAAACTCAGAACTCATTGATGATGAATTTATACAATTGATGGTTGATAATAAAGTAGCTTATATACCAACTTTAGCTGTTTATCATAATCACAATGAAGAACGTGAAAGCAAATACGTAAGTAGCCAAACTCATTTACTCAAAACCGTGCATAATAAGCTGAAGCATTGCTTATTCACCCAAGTACCAGAACCTACAATTTGGAAAAATCAGGTATGGAAAAAGCGTAATATTGCATATAATAATGTAATTACTCTGCACAAAGCAGGTGTAGTGATAGGAACAGGCTCGGATGCTGGTAACCCTTATACACTGCATGGCGCGGGTTTGCATAATGAAATACAAGCTTTAAGTAAAGCAGGTCTAAAGCCTGGACACATCATTAATGCTGCAACTTCAGAAGCTGCAGAAGTAATAAATCAAGAAAATATAATAGGCCAATTAAAACCTGGATTTGAAGCAAGTTTTATACTTTTAGCTAACAACCCAATAAAAGATATTTCAAACCTATCTGCAATCAATACAGTATATAAATCAGGAAAATTAGTAAATAGACCTGAATTAATTACAAAAAATACTGCAATTGCTCCTCAAGGTGAAAAATGTCATACGCAAGTCGGAACAGCCAATAAAGCAGCTAAAGTAATTGATGACTTTAAAGGTGAAATAAAGTGGCAAGCTATCAGTGACAAAATGATGGGCGGGCAATCAAGCTCGCAAATTAACTTAGTGCGAGATGAATTAATAATACAAACAGAATTAGGTAAACCAACAGGCTTTGGCGCTTGGGCTGGCACACAATTGATGTTTAATAAACCTATTGACGCTTCTGATTATCAAGGAATTAAAGTTATTTTTAAAGGCTCTGATATACCATTTGGTATTTCTGTATATCACAGTGAAGTTAAAGATTGGGATCATTTTTATACTAATATACAACCGAGCACCCAATGGCAAACTGTAGAAATTCCATTTAACCAACTTAAACAGTTTGGTTATGGAGCAAAAAAACAATGGTCCGCAAAAAATTTATCTGGATTAAGTTTTGTATGGAGAACAATGCCAAATACAAAATTGTCGCATAAAGGAAATAAAATCCAAGTTAGAGAAATATCTTACTTTTAAATTTGATATGCTAACAAGATAGGAATATACCCAAGCCACTTCAAGATGTGAGGTTCAGGACTGCTGAGCAATTCATGATCTAGGCGCATCTTTGCATTAATGGTTACTCCCTTAAAAAAAGATGGAACAACGAGCATGATTTGCTCAGAAGTCCCTGTAAGGTTGGTTTATAAATACTTTATGCAGCGTTATTGATTTTGAAAAGGGAATAACCATATTCTTCAATCAATGCCTAGCCTAAAGCATTTCTAATTCCAACTGAATCCTGCATCTTGAAGTGGTTTGGGTATATACCTATCTTGTTTCTTAATATTAAAATAATACAAAGAGAATACAATGTTTCGCCATCCCTTTTATAAGTACAGTTTTTTTATTTTACTACTTATCGATTTAATTTTTACTGCGGGTTTAATATTTACAGGGACCAGCGATATTTCATTAGATACATTTAAAGCAACAAGCATTTGGTTTGTATGTTTTTATTGGCTACCAGTTTGGTTGAGCGCTGCTATTATATTTAATTTTAGAAATAAAAAAATCACCAATACCATATTAGAATTGGCCATTTCAGTTATTATTTTAACATTTGGTATGATGATGACAGATAAAATACTGCAATTAACATTTAGTGAATATAAATCAATAGGCTCTTTTGTGGTATTTGGCGGACTAACATGGGCGATACCTATTTATTTTATATCTAGATTTGTGGAAAGTAAAAAGAACATAGCAATTGAAAAATCAGCTAAAAAACAAGCACAATTAGAAACACTCAGGTATCAATTAAATCCACACTTTATGTTTAATAGTTTAAATACGATATCAGCTTATATTCATACAAAGCCAGATCTCGCTGATGAAGTATTACACGAATTAGCAGATATTTTGCGTTACTCCTTAGATACAGCTGAAGTAAAAAATACCTCTCTTACGCAAGAGATAGATATACTTAATAAGTATTTCAATATTGAAAAAGCAAGATTTGGCAATCGTTTAACGGTCAATTATGATATTCCTAAAAAGCTACTCACACACCAGATCCCCCCTTTAATTTTACAACCCATAGTTGAAAATGCGATAAAACATAATGCAAAACAAACTCAGTTACTCATAAATATAAAAGTTGAAAAGCATGATGAACTGTTAAAAATTATGATCAGCGATAATGGCACAGGATTTAATAAAACCGTTTTAGCACAAGGATATGGACAAGGTGTCGGTATGAAAAACTTACAACAAAGAGTTTCTCAGCTAAATCAAGGAAAAATGATATTGAATAATAACAAGGGCGCTCAAGTGTCATTGGAGATGGCAATATGAATGAACAAGAACAAACAAAAATAATGCGAATCGTATTTGCAGATGATGAACAACCCGCAAGAGAAAAATTAAACCAACAACTGAGTTTAATTCCAAATATTGAAGTTGTCGGGTTTGCAACAACAGGTAAAGAAGCCATAACCCTTATTAATGATGAACAACCAGACTTAGTACTACTGGATATTCAAATGCCTGAAATTAATGGTATGGACTTATTAAGCTTATTAACACACAAGCCTATGGTGATATTTACGACCGCTTATGATCAATACGCTATTGCCGCATTTGAACAGGCCTCAACAGATTATTTATTAAAACCATTTCCTTTAGCAAGGCTAAAAAGCGCCATAGATAAAGCTTATACAGCCTTTTTACAAAAAGAAGCGTTACAAGTTCACTCTGAACCAGTTAAAAGTCCACAACAGCCTATCGAAAGGTTAATAAGCAAAAGTGGCGAACGTATGGTAATTCTATCTCCAGATGATATTTTTTATATCAAATCAGATCAAGGCAATAGCTTTGCTTTTAATGGAGATAAACAACATTTTTTAAATGAAACCTTAGACCAACTAGAGCTCAGTTTAGGTTCATCACAATATGTACGAATTCATCGAAGCTATTTAGTTAATATAGATAAAATTAAAGAAATTCAGCGATGGTTTAATGGTAAATTAATGGTAATTATGACTGATGAAGATAAATCAGAGTTAAGCACCAGTAGAACAGGGGCCGATAAACTAAAACAAGTTCTAGGATTATAAAAACGATGTCGTATTTTAAAGGGGTTCATCATGTGGCGATCATATGCTCTGATTATCAAAGAACAAAAACTTTCTATACAGAGATTTTAGGCTTAAATATTATCGCTGAACATTATAGAAAAGAACAAGACTCTTATAAATTAGATCTGCAATTAAAAGATGGTACGCAATTAGAGGTTTTTTCATTTGTGAATAGACCTGAACGACCCAGCTATCCAGAAGCAAAAGGACTTAGGCATCTTGCTCTTTTAGTTGATTCAATTGAAGATACTGTAAAATATTTAAAGTCTAAATCAATTGATGTTGAACCTATACGTGTAGATAAATACACAGGTAAGAAATTCACATTTTTTAGCGACCCAGATAATTTGCCATTAGAATTATATGAAGTATAAATTCTGATAACCTTTTTTAGCAAAATCCCACCCCACTTTATTCTCAATTCCAGCTAAAAGTCAGACAAAAAAAAAGCTTCAAAGGGGCACTAAGAAGCTTAAAACGTAGGGATGTTTCATGATAACTAAATTGCTTAATGCTATATAAAATAACGAGCTGCGTATATCACAGGTATTAATATACAGATATTGAAGAATTTTATTAATGTGAAAATATTGTTTTTAATTATATAGAAAACTGAATTTAAAGGATTTTTATTGTCATTGCCTATACAATATAAGCATGTAACTCTAATAGGTACTAATGAAATAAAAAAGACATATCACTTATGTAATTATTGAATACATAAATAGATTTAGCTACGGGCATAAAAAACAACCTAAATTAGCTTGGTCAATATTACAAATTTATGGAAATCAATGGGAATAACATTCAATTTTTAGGGAAAAACAACATACCCCAGCCAGTTAAACCTGATTTTATTTTACATGATGGAGCTTAGTCTATGACACGTATACTATCTTGGGAAATACAACTGAATTGGCAGTATTTGGTCCATCAAATCATAATATCCATTACCGCTATAATAGAACTCTCCTAAAGCGTTATTCCAAATCTCTTGTGACATTCCAAAACAAGTATTTAAATTATATATAAAAACTTAAACGTTAGATTGTTTATCATTATTTTGTAATACAGCATTTGTATAAACCAAATCAGTTACAACTTTAAAGCTATCTGAAAAAATCTCCAATATGATATCTTATTGAAGATTTAATAATTTAGGTACAAACAGAGTAGTTATAATAGCTGAAACTAATATAGCCATAATTAATTCAATCAGTGAAAAACCAAAACTTACTTTACGCACAGAAAAATCAAATAAATACTAAATCGAAATTAATTCTTACGTATTTGGGGTTTTGCGCCCATCCCCTCGAAATGAACCTTAGGAATTTTTTAGGTGTGCAGAAAAACGATAATATTAGGTTAGTCCTCTGTAAGTTAATAACAGCCGACCTTTAAGATGTATTTTTATTAACCATGAATTGACACTACCAAAACCCTTCAAACCGGCTACCTGCTATTCTGGTGTAGTGAACCGTATGTTTTGGATCTCGATGCCCCAAGTAATCCTGAATAAGTCGAAGATCGGCTCCCTTGTTTGCTAAGTAATATCCACAGGAATGCCGTAGTGTATGAGGGTGAACATTGACTAACTGACAGCGCTTGGCTGCACTTTTTATGATGTAGTTGACAGCTTGCCTAGTTAGAGGTTGTTCTCGCTCACTGATAAATAACCAGGGTAAATTATCTGTCCGCATATTCAGATATCGTTTGATCGCTCGAAGTTCATCTCCTGCGATTGGCTGTTCGACTGACAAGCCATTTTTTAAACGCTCAACCCATACTCTAGATTGGACTAAATTTAGGTCTAACTTTCTTAAAGCAATAGCTTCACTGACCCTTAATCCATGTCGGTATATCATTAACAGTAGTAAATGATCACGGATGTTGTGCCGACCTTTTTTAGCGGCAGTTAAAAGTAATGATTATTTCCTGCTCGTTTAAAAAGTTCTTACTTCTTTCATGGCTATCCGTAGCTTCATTATCGCTACTCTTTACATTTCGCCGGTTGGTCATGATTGTTCTTCGGGGTTGTAGGCCTTATCATTACTATAGTTGATAAGGCCTACTTTTTACAAAAAGTGCCTTTTGTTCAGAGTTATGCACATTCTAGCCTTAGAGTTAAATAGTTGATTTTTTACTATTTAATCAATAGGATAGACTATGCGGGTGACCAGTTTATACCGTTTTTGTAATTAGACCCTACATAGTAAACGCTACAGGCCGACTATGGACTATTCGCGGATATGTAGAGTAAATGAATATGTGGATTTGTTGGGAATAACGATAACGGTAATAAATACAATGCATTAGGCTAATTTTACTCAGCATATTACTACCAATTTTTTGCTCACCTGTTTAAGGTTAGTGAGCAAATTAAGCGAGTTTTCCACTTAACAATCAACTTTAGTCGGTATAAATCCGGCTCTAAGCTCTATAAATATGTTGACTCAGAAAAGCATAACCAGCTGTTTAATAAGCTTTCTTTCGTTCAGCTCTGCATATTCGTGGAAATGGGCGCGAAACCCCCTTTTGCAGTTAGCTCCGTGAATAAAGGAATAATTTTAGGCTCTTGCCCTAGTTTCAACACGTTCTAACTCAATATGATAAACATCATACGTATTTTGTAATATGTTTTCCGTATAAATAAATTCCCACCCATTATTTGAAAAATAATCACCACTATTTAATGTCAGTAAACGCATTGTGCTCTCTTCGGTTTTTCTAGCTTGCTCAATACACTTTTTTAGCAATTCTGATCCTACCCCTCGATTCCTAAAACGGGGTAGCACAAATAAATTAGAAACCCATAATATTCGCTCCAAGAATGGCCACTCGTTATAATCAATGCCTACGCATCCCAAGATAGAAAAGTTTTTTTTATCTCTTGCAACAAAAGTTATTGGGAATTCCTGCGTGGAAAGGCTATTTCTTAGCTTCCCCTCCAGTTTAGAAACATCTTTTTTAAATCCATACCGCTCAGATTCGCTAGACAAAAAACTGGCAACAGTTGGTATATCTTCATTCATTAATGCATCTATAAAAAATCCATTTACGACTTTCATATCAGTTCCTATGCAACACTACAGATAGAAGAGACTCCACCTTAACCCGACGGAGCCTCAGGGAATAAACAAAATTAATATACTATTTTGTTGCATCTATCCAAGGAAATGTAACTGCTGAGTCAGCAGTTGCTTCTCTCACTTTAGGAGTGAAATCCAACTTTTGTTTTTTGAAATTTTCTTCAACTTGTTTTAGATAAACGCTTAAGGCCGTTCTTTTACCTGTCTTTTTACTATCGCTAGCAAGAAGCTTGTTAACCGCGTAAAATATACCAAAAATAACCCCAGCTTTAGCACCTTCAACTAGCAAAAACTTACCAACCTTTTTCGATAGTTCTAACAGCTTTCTTCCAAGCGATGAAGTCTGAGCAGCTTGCGGGTTTTCCGAGAGTTCAGGAGAATCTGCAGCCTCGGTTACCTCTGCAGAGTTCTCGACTTCCGACGCTTCGCTTATTTCAGAGCCTTCAGCAGTTAAAGCTGCGTCTTCTTCTAATTCTTCTGCTACTTCTTCAATGATTTCTAGTGCCATCTTGTCCTTCCATTTATTTATAATAATTAGAGTTAAATGCAATTAAAAAACTAAAAATTAGTCAATATCATTGCTTATCCATGGATAATTTTTAGCGGCATCAATTGCTGCTTCTTTCGTTTTTTCAGAAAACGGAATATCCAGTTTATTGAAGTTTTCTGCGACCAGTTTAATATAAACGCTTAATTTTGTTTTCTTACCAGTACTTTTACTTTTTTCAGCAAGCGATTTGTTGATCATATAAAATACTCCAAAAACCATCCCTGATTTCGCGCCTTCAATACCGCTAAGCTTTGCCACCTTTATCGAAAGGTCTTTTAATCTTTGTCCCAACGATGAGCTTTGAGCTTCGCTTGGGTTTTCAGCTAAACTGGGGGCATCTGCCGCTTCTTCCACCGCTGAAGCACTTTCGACCTCAGCTGCTTCTGCTTCCTCTGGAGCTGCCTCAATAGCACCCGCTATAACTGGTTCAAGAGCTTCAGCGAGTTCCGCAATAATTAATGCCATTCTTTTCATCCTTTTTATTGAAAAAACAAATATAGCAGGGAAGGGATAAAAAAAATATTACACGGTTATTACACGGTCAAAAGTCTTATTCATCTGCAGCAGTTTTAGGTGAAATTA
>NZ_NQMR01000145.1 GCF_002276045.1 Pseudoalteromonas sp. NBT06-2
TTATTCACCGAGATGTGCTGTAGGTTTATGCATTGAGTATTAACTAAATTAAATAAGTAAAGTTAACTTAATAGCTATATTTAAAAGAAAGTTATTTTTTTATTTTTATAAGTCATTGATATTTTATATTTTAATTTTTTAAAATGTAATTTTCACAACTTTTCACTCAAATTCAAGACCACTCATATAGTTTGCGTTACAAAAAGGTTAAGCAAGCGTTAATGCCTGATTATTTACTTTAAATTGAATATTAAAAATACCTATTAGGTAAAGAGTTTGGAAAAACTATTAACAATTACTCATCACGCTTGCTCAACTTTTTTAAACAACAAGGGGAATAAAAGTGTCAAAATTAAAAATGAGTAAGTTACATTTTGCTATTAGTACTGGGCTATTAAGTTCTGGGTTAGGAATTACACCTATGACTTTTGCACAAGAATCAAAAGTAAAAGCTGATGAAGTTGAAGTAATTGAAGTAAAAGGGATCAGAGGAAGCGTTGTAAAATCTATCAATACTAAACGCTACGCAAATTCAGTTGTTGATGCTGTTACTGCAGAAGATATTGGTAAATTTCCAGATCAAAATGTAGCTGAATCATTACAACGAATAACAGGCGTTTCTATTTCTCGTAATTTTGGTGAAGGTGAACGAATTAGTATTCGTGGTACCACTGAAAGCCAAAATCGAACTTTGTTAAATGGCCAAGCTGTGGGGTCAGCAGATTGGTGGACTAACTCTGCGGCAAGCCGTGGTTTTAACTACATTATGTTACCTTCTGAAATTGTATCAGGCCTTGAGGTATATAAATCTCCGGAAGCAGATATCGATGAAGGTTCAATTGGTGGTACTGTGATTGTTCGTACTCGTAAACCTCTTGATTTAGAATCAAATAAAATAGCGGGTTCTGTCCTTGCACAATACAGTGATGTTTCTGGTGAAACAGATCCACAGCTATCAGGTATGTATAGCTGGAAAAATGATGAAGAAACAATAGGTGCACTGATTTCTGTTGTGCGTCAACAACGTAATCTTCGCCGTGATGGTATTGAATCTTGGAGTTGGGCTCCGCGTGATATTACGATGGCTGACGGTACGGTACATGAAGATGTTTACAGCTCTGGTGGTGGTGGCTCTGCCATGTTTTTACAAGAGCGTATTCGTACTGGTTTAAACTTTACATTGCAATATCGCCCAACTGATGATTTAGATGTTACTTTTAACGCACTAGACTCTACTTTAGAAGCAAATAATGAAAATCAAAACTTCTTATGGATCCCTGGTTATGGTGGTTCAGAATATACAGATATTACCTTAATTGAGCATAGTAAAGTGGGCACTATGGCCACTGCTGGCACATTTGGTTTATCACCTGACGGTAATAATATTCTTGATGAAACAAAAGTACGTAATTCTAAATTAAAAACAAAATCATACGACTTAAAAATAGAACATCAAGGTGAAGTTTGGAACTCTAGCATTCATTTAGGTTACACCGAGGGCAGTGGTGGTTCATCTGAAGATCGAAGCGTAGGTTGGGAAGGTAACTATGTTCATAGCTATGATATTTCATCTACCGAAGATGTGAAAACAAGCTATGGTGCGGATCCTGCCGATGGCAAAAACTGGGACTTAGGTTTTTTACGTTACGATAGTAATGATGCTAAAGATGACGAAAGTTATGTGCAGTTAGATTTTGACCGTGCGATTGACGTATCTGTATTTAGTAATATTAAGTTTGGTGTTAAATACCGTGACCACTCTCGTTTTAATACAAAACATACAACCGATGCTAAAACTGATTTAAATTGGAATCTAGAGGATTATTCACTTGATATTCCTTCTGATTACCAAAATAACATAGGTTCAAACGGTACATTAAAAAATTACGCAATAACTAATTCAGATAAAGTACGTAGAGAAGGTGATGCTTTAAGTTGGGATTATCGGATACTAAAAGCCAGTACTTTTGATATTAATGAAAAAATCACAGCAGGTTATGCAAAAACAACAATTGATGTTGAGGGCATGCGTGGTAACTTAGGTGTGCGTTTAGTGCAAACACAGCAATCATCAGGAGCTTATGAAGGAGCTTCTGGTAGCGAAGTATGGGTTGTAAAAGATAAAGATTATTTTGATGTACTACCAAGCATTAACTTAGCTATCGATTTAGATGATGACTTAGTATTAAGACTTGCTGCAGCTCGTGTTATGTCTCGTCCTGATTACAACTCTATGACGGCCTCAACATCATATAACCTTGAAACACAAACCGGTACAGGTGGTAATTCTGATATCGACCCTTACCGCGCAACACAGTTTGATGCAGGTTTAGAGTGGTACTTTAGTGAAGCGGGTATCTTCTCTGCTGCATTTTTCCATAAAGATATTCAGTCTTTTATTGACCGCCCTGCTGCATTTGAAGTTCATGAAGGTGTTGAAATTCGCATTAGTCGTCCTGTAAATGGAAAAGGTGGCACCATTCAAGGTTTAGAGCTTGGTTTCCAACAAGAGCTTTATCAAGGCTTTGGTGTATCAGCAAACTATACCTTTGTTGATGGTGAAGCTAAAAACGCTGATGGTGAAGATATTACAATTCCTGGTAACTCAGAGCATACAATTAATTTAAGTTCTTACTATGAGAATGAAACAATCAGCGGTCGGATTTCTTATAACTACCGCAGTGGATATGACTCTGGTTTTGATTGGCCTGGTTACATAGATACATATGGTCAAGTTGATGCAAATATCACTTACAATGTGAATGAAAATTTGGCTCTTGTATTAGAGGCAATAAATTTAACTGATGCTCATACATTTAGCTATCAAGAAAAAGGTGTAAAACAAGCATTAACAGGTGTTTATGCTGATGGTCGTAGATATGTAGTGGGTGTTCGTTTTAACTTTTAATTAGAAATTTAGTCTATTTATCGCTAGTTTGAGCTTCCCCCTGGTATACACAAGGCTCATACTTACTTGCTAACACTGACATTTAGACTAAGCCATGGATGGTCCCTCTTGTTTCCTGCAAGAGGCAAGCAGCTAGTTTTATAATTAGCTGCTTTTTTCATTTTTGGTAATAATTAATTTACAATGCACTGGTTTATAACCTATATTCCATAGAATCATTCAGTTACAATGGAATATCATTAATTTACAATAAGGTAGTATGCGTAAGGTGAATTTCAGAATTATGCTATTAATTTGTTGGTTGGCACTGTTTTCAAACAGTACCAAAGCTGACTTATTATCAGCAACTGTAAATTATCATCAAGCAAAGTATAACCTTGCATTTGAGCAGTTCGAGCAACTGGTAAAGTTGGGTAATAAAGATGCCATTTATAATATCGCAGTAATGTATTTACATGGTCAAGGCGTTGATAAAAATATTATCAAAGCACATTCTTGGTTTTTACTTGCCGCAGATTATGGTTTAGCTGATGCCAGTGAGCACGCTTCACTTATTGCTGCACAAATCACAGATAAAAAGCTTCTCGAATCTAATTATAAAACACTGACTCAAGTGCATTCATATAAAGTTTTTTCAAAACAGTTACTTCCTGTTTTTGATGCGACACAAAAAAACCAACAAATACCAATTCGAGAATATACAGTTGATGCACAATATCCTGAACAAGCCTATGAGAAAGGCTTAGAAGGCTGGGTTTGGCTGGAGTTTGATATTGATGCCAGCGGTGCAGTAAAAGATATTGAAATACTTGACGCTTACCCTAACAAAACGTTTAATCGCGCCATAACCAATGCTGTACACCGTTGGAAATACAAACCTTATGTTGAAAATGGCAAGGCACAAACCTTTTATAATCGTTCTTTGCTTTATCATTTCACTACTTATAAAGGAAAACGATATAAGCAAAGTTTTGCTAAACAACAAAAGCAATATCAGAAAAAAATAAATAAACTTATAGAGCAAGCCGAGCAGGGTAATTCATTAGTGCAATATTATATTGCTAATTGGTTAAGTGCTGATGAACATAATGCTACCCGACTATTAAAGTATCATTGGCATCAAGAAAATGCAGGCTCTGATCTCTTGTTAAAATCGGCAAGTAATGGTTTTTCAAACTCTCAATATCGCTTGGGTGCTAATTTATTAAGAGGTGAGCAAACAGAACAAGATCGAAGAAAAGGCCTTAACTGGATTTTACTTGCAGCTCAAAGTGGCTTTGCACCAGCACAATATCGATTAGGTCGAGAGTTACTCAATCATCAACATATCGAATATGATGAAGAAAAAGCGATTGCTTGGTTAAACACTGCTAGTGAACAAGGATATTTTCGTGCAATAAGAGACTTAACTACTTTGCATCTAGTTAAAAATAACAACTCACAATATGTAGCAACTTTGGTTGATCAAGGTTTAGAAATAGATGGTGCCCATCCTGAGTTGTTATTAAACCAAGCTAAACTATTGTTACTTAAAAAAGATACCAAATCAGCCAAAAAAATAGCGCTATCAGCTCTTGATTCTGCACTATCTCGAGGTTTTTCTCCTATTCAAATACAAAAGTTTATAAGCAAGCTTTAATTTTTTATAACATTCATCAATCTTAGTCCAAGTTAAATAATCGCTAACTGGTTCTGTTTATAATACTTTTAATTCTAAGTTTCACCG
The DNA here is from genome assembly GCF_002276045.1 of Pseudoalteromonas sp. NBT06-2. Lineage (GTDB taxonomy): Bacteria > Pseudomonadota > Gammaproteobacteria > Enterobacterales > Alteromonadaceae > Pseudoalteromonas. The sequence goes on from NZ_NQMR01000145.1 coordinate 4,635, forward strand.
AACGCCAATGCGTTTTTGGTATTTTTGGTGATTTAGATAATAAATATTGAAACTGTTGCTCAGTTGGCTTTACTTCCCCGCCATGCGCTAAAATAATACTGTTAGCCTTTAAAGCCATGATTTTATTTAAAGATGCTTTATATCTATTTGGATAAAACACAGGAAAAGGCGGTATAAAATGTCCTTTTACCGTGACCATTAAATCTGCAACATATACTGTGTTTGTTGGGATGTGATGTAAGGAAATATCTCTATCTGTATGACCTTGTGTTGAAATACACACCCAATCATCAAAACCAGGTAAAACTTCGCCATCATCAAGTTTGTGATCTGGTTTTAATGTGCTTGAATACCACACACTACTAGCGGGTTTATTCATACGTTTAGCTACCCATTTTGCTAGTAGCATATCTGTTAAATGCATTAACTTGCCATCAAAACCTTGATACCACTGCCCTACTACATTACTGGCTGCAATTTCACAGCCTGTTAAATCTCTTAGCTTATGTGCTGCACCTGCATGATCAGGATGCATATGGGTAACAACAACGAGAGTTAAATCGTTGAACGAACGTTTAAGTTTTTCGGTAATAAAAGTTTTTAACACGGGGATATCAGCCCTACAACAGCCATCTAGTAATAATAATTTTTCTGGATATTCAACTAAATAAATAGATTGAATATAGCCTTCTAATGTGTGTAGTTTCATTTTAGACACAGACGCATGTGCTCAATTAATCACGTAATACTATTGATTATGCATTAACTGGTCTGACCTTTAAAGGTGTAAGGTATTAATGTTGAGAAAGCCAAGTGAAAAAAGTGATGTTTCTGAGACATTCCGTCTTTTGTCCGGTATGAATGTCCTTAACAATTTCAAACTATTTCTATGTTTCTCAACAAAATTAGTTTCCGTAATCTTAAAAAACGGGAATATTCCGGTGTACTCCCGTTTTATACTTTAACCCCTTCTAGTTATTAGCAAATAAGTGCCTGGATATCCGTCCACTTCACTCCAAATTTACTCAAATACTTTTGTAAGCGGCTTGAATCATTCGGTTGAGATTTTAAGGTTCGGCTAACATCAAACAACACTCTTCCCGCTGATGCCATACTATTGTGTTGTTGGCATACACCCAAAACATAACTAAGCTGTCTTGCATCAAATTGATCCAATTGATCTATTTGTTCTTTTGATAGGTAATTATTAAGATTATTGGTTTTTGATTGTTGATCTGATGGATTCCAGGCAAGTTTTAATCGTTCAATTTCTTCTTCGACATCCTCATTGGTGATTCTTGATGAGTCAGCCAAAGTGCATAACCGAGTTATTGCCGAACTTAAATCACGAAAGTTTCCAGACCAAGCCGCCTCATTAGACGTAGAGAAGCTAATAAAGCTATTCTTAGCTTCCTTATTAAACAGCACACGTTGCCCAGTTTTTTGCGCAAACAAATCTATCTCATAATCAACGTTAGCAGGAATATCTTCTTTTCTATCTTTAAGCGCTGGTAACTCAATATGTCCAAAGGTTAATTCGGGCGAGTAAGTCTTCGCGAAAAGTACCTTTTTCAATTTCTTGTTTTAAGTCTCTATTGGTACCTGCGATTAGTTGAAAGTCACTTTGAACAGGAATATCACTGCCTACTGGATGGAAGGTTTTATTCTCAATGGCATGTAGTAACATGGCTTGCTCTTCCAAACCAAGTTCACCAATTTCATCTAGGAATAGAACACCATCGTTAGCGGTAAGTAAAAAACCATCTCTTGATTTTAGTGCGCCAGTGAACGCTCCTTTAGTATGACCAAACAGTGCAGCCATAGCATTTTCACCTTTTAAAGTTGCACAGTTCACCGAGACCAATGTTCCTTTTAACATCGAACGCTTTTTCTTTAATTGGAATATACGTGTTGCCAGTTGGCTCTTACCAGCACCTGTAGGTCCAGTAAGTAACATCGGATCTTGGGAGCGAACTGCTACTTTTTCTATTTGACTAATAAGTCTGTTAAAAGGTAAGCGCTAATTTAACCCCACAT
>NZ_NQMR01000146.1 GCF_002276045.1 Pseudoalteromonas sp. NBT06-2
AAACTACCTCGCTCAAATTAAGCACACCAACTGGCTATCAATTAGAATTTGATGAGGACTTATGTCATCAAAAGCTTCACCATATTGTGAGTTTACTTAAATGATCAGTCCTCAACAGGTATATTTGGTAACAGGCTTCACTGACATGCGTAAATCCATAAATGGTTTATCAATCATTGTTGCTGAGCAACTTGAGTTAGATCCTCTCAATCAGGCTTGGTATGTTTTTTGTAATAAACAGCGCGATAAGCTAAAAATTTTATTTTGGGATACTAATGGTTTTTGGCTCTATTATCGACGTTTAGAGCAAGGGCGCTTCAATGGCCGAAAAACAGTTGTTCATTGGCCGCTATGGGTATTGAACAACGCCAGTTGCAATGGTTACTCTCAGGATTACCTGTTAGTAATCCGTCACGACATCACACATTATCAGGCCTATCTGTCATGTGCTCTTGAAGATCATTTCTTAGGACTTGAAGGATCTTTTTACTGTGTCATTCTAGTCATACTTTGGGATAAATAAAGCTTTATAAATGTCTGATAATGAGCAAATAGAGCAACTACAAAAACAACTGGCTGCTTTGCAAGCACAGGTAGATGCATTGCAGCAAGATAAACAAGCATAAAAAGAAGATATGGCTGAAATGCAGACGCGTATTGATCATCTTCTTGCAGAATTAAAGCTGAGTAAATCTCAAAAGTACGGTAAAAAAAGTGAAAAGGCACCACGAGGCACTTTCAACGAAGCTGAGCAAGTAAAGTCAGAGCCTAAACATTATAAAAAAGGCAAGCAAACATTACCTGAAGCGTTACCGCGAGAAGAAATTGAACATAAATTAGCTGATACAAGTTGTGCTTGTTGCGGGAATAACATGCATGTTTGTGGCAGTGAAGAAAGTGAGCAGGTTAAAATTATCCCTGCTAAAATCAGCGTGATAAAGCATAAACAGCTTAAATATGCTTGCCGTCATTGTGAAAATAGCCAAATTAAAAACAAAATCATCACGGCTTCTAAACCAAAACAACCGATACCTGGCAGTATTGCCAGCCCAGAAACACTGACCGCAGTTGTAACGGCTAAGTATTGCGATGCGTTACCGCTTTATCGTCAGGTTGAGATATTTAAACGCGGTGGACTTACTTTATCTCGGGGCACACTGGCAAATTGGTGCATTAAAGCTGGCACAATTATTAAATCTTTAGTTGCAGCGATGCAGCGTTACTTACTAGCACAACACAGTTTATGTGCCGATGAAACTCGGGTTCAGGTGCTAGATGAACCAGATAAAAAGGCAACAAGCCAATCTTATATGTGGGTATACCGTAGTAATGAAATGAGTGAGCAACCACTGGTAATTTATAATTATCAGGCGGGAAGAAGCCGAGCATGCTTAAAAGAGTTTCTAGGGGATTATCAAGGGTACTTACAATGTGATGGTTATGTTGCTTATGATAATGTTGACAATATTATACCTGTGGGCTGCTGGGAACATGCCAGACGTAAATATAATGATGCACTTAAGACTGAGTCAAAGAATAAAGGCCGGGCACATAAGGCAATCAGTTTCATTAGTAAGCTGAAACGCAGGCAAAAAACAAGAAACTAAGCGCGAAGAAACGTTATCAATTACGGCAAGAAAAAGCCAAACCAATATTAGCAGCATTTAAAATATGGTTAGATGAAGCAAAAATAAAAGTAATAAAAGAGAGCCATATTGGTAAAGCAATCAACTACACACTTAATCAATGGGATAAATTAAATCATTATATAAAAGATGGTGAATTAGGTATCGACAATAATATAACGGAGCGAGATATCAGACCATTTACCACGGGAAGGAAAAACTGGATGTTCTCACAATCAGTCAATGGTGCAGAGGCAAGTGCGATACTTTATAGTATTGTCATGACATGTCGGGCAAATGATATAAACCCATATTACTACTTCCAACATTTATTTAAAGAAATGCCAAATCGAGAAGGAAATTCAGATTTAACAGATTTAATGCCGTGGAATGTGCAGCTAGACTTTGATTATAACTAGCCGCATTGCCTAGTTGCGCGTTTACCATTGACGAATGAAATTTATGTTCTGTGCGTCCGTAAAAGTAATGTTTTAGTAGAATATTTCCTCAGAATTCACGTAGCAATGCGTTTTGAAGCTTAATTTTTAATAATTTTTGGGTCTATTTTTTCTAAAATAGAAATTCTACAGGCTCGTTACACGTCAT
>NZ_NQMR01000147.1 GCF_002276045.1 Pseudoalteromonas sp. NBT06-2
CTAGTAACACTAATGTCTGGCTGTGCAAGTGTTATGACATCTGACATGCAAACTGTTGAAGTAACTACATCAAATGGAAAATCTGTGACGGTTGCAATTGATGGTAATGAGGCACAAGCACCTGGGAGAGTTCAAGTAATACGAGATGGTAGAGAGAAAGCATTAAGAACAACTGAAGTAGGCTGTGATACTGAAACAAAACTGGAAAAACAGGTTACCCCAATATTTTTTGGAAACATAATTATAGGTGGCCTATTCGGTTCAACAACTGATGCGTCTACAGGTAAGATGTGGGATTACGCTGAGAAAGTTGAAATAAACTGCTCAAAATAATCATACCCATATGCATAATCTATTAAGCTGTTTTTTTAACAGCTTTTTTTACTTTTTTACTTCAATTAGCAGTGCGCATAGTGCGACAAGCGAAATACAAAAGGACTTTGCACATAGTGAAGTGTGGCGCTTATTGTTGCATGTCGATACAGAGAATAAGCCGCAAGTTTTAGATAACCGGTTTCTACTGACCGACCCACATGCTAAAAGAAGCTAATGCTTTGTACAAAGTAATGCATGAAAATATTATGACTGCCTATTGTAGATTTCCAGCTAGAGTAACCTACCTATCCAAAGTAACCGATTTTAATTTACCGGATAACCCTTAGTTACAGTGTCCTCAATTGAATGAATATCTTGATTATGTTCCATTTGATGAACTATCGTTGGTTTATGCATCAGAGGTGGTTTCTTCCGCATCTAGCATGATGGGTCACATATTTTTTAAGGCGTCAGGGCTTAGTGCCAAAGGTAACAAAGTTGCTCATTCTCTAGCTTATTTCACAGAAATTAATACAATAAACCCACTTAAACTAATCTGGAATAGTACTTATACAGGTATGCCTGGTTTTTTTCGGTGCGTCCTTTCTCAAAAGATGTTGAGCAATATCAGCAAAAAGAGCAGCGTAGCTTGTGGCAGTTGAAATTAAATACGGAACAAGAAAACCTAAGGTTATTCCAATTACACCTGTGGGAGCTCAAAGGAATAGAGTTGACGTATTATTTTCAATCGTATAATTGTGCAACCATTACACTGGAGCTTTTAGCACTGCTTGATTCCGATATATTAAAATATAGAGACAAGATTATCACTCCAGTGGATGTCGTTAAAGCGACAACTATGGTTGAGTTGGTTGAAAAAATAGATGTTATTGCTTCTGACCTTTGGCTAGGAAACGTCATTTATAATGAATTAAACCATATTAACATTGCTGAGTTCTTATCTGAGTACAGTTCTAATGTAGAGCAGCTGTCACATTTTGATAAGATTTATATAAATCTACTGCTACAGAATCAGAATGCAGTCAATTTGTCATCAGATGAAATTAGCCGATTGCAAGATAAGTTGAAACTTGATATACAGTCTGAAGACGATAAAGTTATTGATCTTACAAACTATAAAAACCCTACGCTAACACCTCAAGATTCAGCTTTTAGCCTAGCTATGTTTAATAGTCGTTTTGATAATTCCGACTTCAATAGTGCAAAGCTTAGGTTTTTAACCGCTGGTCATTTTTTATCTAGCGACAATAGACAATACTTATCTGAGTCTGAACTCTTAATGGGTAATGTCGTGTTTGATATTGATAGTATTAATAACAATATTGAACTTGATGAGCTTACTGTATACAAAGTAAAATCTTTACCTGTGAGTGTGGCACCCTTTTTTAATTTGTCTTCGGAAGTGTATTTTGGTTACAAACCAAAATACACTTCCGAACTTAAAGAAAAATCAGTTCTTGAGTTATCTGGAGGTGTAGGCAAGGCATATCAGTTTCATAGAGATGTTCATGGCTACTTTTTATTCGGGGTTGGCTTAATAGCAAATATAACTCGAGCAGAATTTTTTTCTAAAGCCCATGTTGGTTTAAATATAAACATGTTATTTGATACAAAGTTCAATATTGAATACTCTTATGAAAATAGAGCGTTGTGGGAAAGTGGCAAATTAGCAAGTCTTGATATTAACTTGAGTTGGTTTCCTCATCAGGATTGGTCGATAACTTTGTCATCACGAACATCAAGATCGGAAATAGTTGATTTAAGTCGTATTGGTTTTATCGTTACAAAACATTTTTGATATGTTCAATTTTTCAGTGACTGCAGACTTTGCGATTGAAATTTTGACTAAATATTAATAAGATGCGATCAATATCATCCATGAAAAATTTAGAGTGACTATTTGAATAATGATTGTAAAAAATTGAGCTCAGTTAATGGACTTAATGTTACATCTTTACAACTATGAATTGCTCAAACAGACAAACTAAAAAAATATTGATAATTATGGCTAATTAATATATCTTTCTCAAATAAAGTAATTAAATGGAATCTTATGTTACTTTAATATTATAAATATTCATAAATAAGGGACAAAATGAATAACTTTTTAAAAGGATTTTACTGCGCAACTATGGAATTAATAATTAGCGTATGTGATAGCATCAAATCTTTAGTCACTCCATATAAACTATCCCAAAAATCATCAATTAAAAAAGTAATTAATCTCCAGTATTTAATAAAGTTCTGTTGATCCTTTTGCTGTTCTGTTCGAAACCATATTCTACTAAAGTTGCATGAAAAAATTTAATGTAGTCAGGTTTTACTTAATTTACATTTTAACTTTTGAAAAAAAATCATTAGTGATATCAGTAAAGGTTGATTGTTTTTCTAGCAGCATATGAAAAAAATAACTTAAATAAGGAGTAGTGATGTCTATTTTTAATAAAATGTTTAGCTCGGTAGGAATTGGGGCAGCTAAAGTTGATACCATATTAGATTATACAGATGTAGAGCCTGGTGGTGAAATCTCTGGGATAGTCAAGATCACAGGCGGTAAAGTTGAGCAAAACAAAACATTAATAAAATAGATCCCCTTTTCTTTTATTCTCTCTCAAGATGCTCCGTTATCGGTCGGTGCATCTGAAACTTGGATAGCAACAAATTTAGATATCGAAAGAGCGTTAGATAAATCAGATAAAGATCACTTGCATATTAGTGTAAATGCTTTGCAACAATCTGTGATAGATGCTTTAGAAGATGATATTTACGGAATTTTAGAGAGAAATAGCTAAGGTTTTTAACTAAGCTGAGTTAATTTATTACACGGAATAATAGTTAAACCTTTGGTTACTATATATTAATTCAGCTGCAATTCATTTTAATTCAAAAACAATACATTAAGGAAAAATAAATGACTGAATATACAGACCCACAAGAGAGAGAGAAATACGATGTGAGTGCTTCTTGGCAAGAGAAATTTGAAATTTTAGAGCAAATTGGTGCAAATAAAAAATCATTTTTTAAAACCATGAAATCACCTGAATTTAATGCACTTAATAACAGTGATAAAAGAAAAGTAAGCTTTAACATATTCGCTATGTTGACCGGTCCCTTTTATTATTTTTTTAATCAAATGTGGATGAAAGGTTGTGTGATCTGGGGAGCTGTATGGTTATTTAGTGCAGTTCTTTTACTGATCGAAAATATTACTGGTATAAATTTTCCTAATTATTTCATATTACTTACCTTGCTCCTTATGTGCGCTAGTATGGCAAATTATGATTATTATAAACAAGTTACAATAAATGAAAAAATGTGGCCCAGTGTACCTGCATTTTTTCATACAAAATTAGGCGCAGGAACAGCTCCTTTAATAGCTGCGGTAGTTGTCACTTTTATTTCAATAACAACAGCTCCTAGTGATCCATTTTTAGACGATTTTTCAGGTGTTTGGGAAACAAAATCGGGAGAGTCAAAAGTTGAAATTGATTTTGATGGTAATAATAAAAAAATTACCATAAATGGTAATGTATTACCTATTACGATAAAAAAGATTAATCGTGATAAAGATGTACTCGCTATTGGGTTAACACTAAAAGATGGTAATGATGTAGTTTGGGCTTTTCAGCAAATTCATAGTGAAGACGATGAATTTTACTTGTATGCAACTTATCATACAGGTGATCAAGAAGCATTATATTTTGTCGAATATTTATAATTGAGCTAAGCCGCACAGCTCTTTGTATCTAAAAGTCGGGTGAGGTTTTTCCCTCATCCCTCTCAAATACCATATCTACAAAACTCGTAAATTTAAACCATAGATTACACAATAACAACAGCAAATTAAATGTTCACAATACCCATCAAGTTTGCTTAGTTGCTCAGCAATCCTGAAACTCGCATCTGAAGTGTTGAGTATGCATACAGCCAGTGCTACTTCATCTAGTAGTACTTGTGATTTAAAGTGTGCTTCCCAAAATCTGTCAAATTAAAGTAAATGGCTACTTTTTTTGAGTTTTCATTTTGGGTGCAAAAAATATTGGGCAGTGCAAACATTATTATATTCAAAAAGTAAACAGTGTTATCCGTTAATATGGTTTTTAATCTGTTCTTTTACCTCTATTGTTTAATCATGTATCCGAAACACAAAAAGGAAAACATGATGAACTTAAATAAAAAAATTATTGTCACTGGCGCAGCTTCAGGTATAGGTGCTGAGACAGTTCGCGTACTTAAGCAACAAGGTGCAAAGGTAATCGGTGTAGATAGAAACCCTGTCGAAGGTGTCGACGAGTTCTTTCAGGTCGATTTGAGTGAAGCTGCAGCCATCGACGAGTTTATCAATATACTTCCTTTCGGTATCGATGGACTTGCAAATATCGCAGGACTTCCACCGACATCTCCTGCCGAGTCGGTTCTAAAAGTTAACATTCTTGGCTTGAAAAGATTGACACTAGGTCTTATCGACAAAATGGCCGATGGAGCCTCAATCGTCAATCTAGCTTCACTAGCTGGTTTTGGGTGGACGGAATCTATTGACCAGGTTAAGCAAACTCTCGCACTTGATTTCAACAGCGATATTGCTGCATTTGTCACAAACAATGATTTGGGCACTGGTGGCCGTTCATACTTTCTTGCAAAAGAAGCTTTACTTGTTTGGACCATGCAGAACCGTTGGACGTGGAGAAACCGTGGAATCAACATGAATGCAGTCAGTCCTGGTGCGGTAGATACGCCTATTCTTAGTGATTTTATTAAAACATTAGGGGCAAGAGCAGAAGAAGATATGAGAGTACTTGACCGACCAGCAACACCTTCAGATATAGCACCTGTTGTTGTGTTTGCTTTAAGTGATGATGCTAATTGGTTTCGTGGCGCAAATTTAACCGCTGACGGAGGTATGTTTCCTCACTTGATGTCTAAGATCTATCAAATCTAAATATATTAATTCTAGTAAAATGTAACCTCATAGGAAATTAAAATGAAATACCAGAATGTAGAAAATAATATTAATGTAGTAGAAACATACTTTAAATCTATTCAAACTGGGGATATGGAAACTTTAGGTTCTCTTTTATCTAAAGATATTATTTGGCATCAGCCAGGGCAAAACAAATTTTCAGGTATACACTGTGGTTCAGAAGTTGTTTTTGCAATGCTTTCAGAAATGATGGAGGTATCTAATGGTACATTCAAAATTTCAAGTGTAGATACTGTTATGGGAAATGAATCCAAGGTTGCGACGATGCTTTCATTTAGCGCTGAGCGTGAAGGAGCATCTATGTCCATGAAAGGCGTTGATATCTGTACTGTTCAAAATGGGCAAATTGTCGAGGCATGGCTTTATTCTGAAGACCAGAATACAGAAGATACATTTTGGGGTAAGTAAGGTGATTATATTCACACTTTAGTGTAAATATACCCATGTTACATGGAAATATGTGATTTCAGCAAGTCGAGAAGCGTGTCAAGTGCGAATCATAAGATATGGCTGTTTTTAGAATGTACTCACGTAAATAATAGTAACAAACCCTTTAATTATAAGTGCTTAGAAAAGTTATTACGTTTGTTTTGTATCGTTAGGCAATTGTTGTTACAGTAACAACTGAGACCATATGTGTGACCCTTACGAGTAAGTATGAAATTTACTGACAAACAAATTAAATCATTAAAAGCCAAAGAAAAGCGCTATATCGTGACTTCTGATGAAGATGCTAGGGGAGTTGGGCGTCTTCAAGTCAGGGTTTATCCGACAGGAGTTAAAAAATTTAGAGTCCAATATTTTACAGCCGGAAAACGTAAAACGATTAGTATTGGAACCTATGGTGCAATCACTCTTGCAGAAGCCAGAACAGAGTATAATAAAATTTCAGAAAAATTACTAAACGATATTGATCCTCAGTTACAAGCCAAAGAAGAAAAAATTCAAAAAGAAATACTCGAAACCCAAAAAACCTTAAAACAAATGGTTGATGATTTTTATGTATACATAAATGAAAATTGGGCTGATACAACAATTAATAGGTCCATATTAATTTTAAATCGAAACTTACTACCTTATATAAGTGACGAACTATTACCTTATGATTTTGACATAGACCAAGTAAGAGAGATTATTTACAGAGTTTATAACCGAGGCGCACAAGAACAAGCTAGATTATTGCGCAGCATAATAATGTCATTATTTAAGTTTGCAATTGACTTTGATAACTCACCAGAACGATTTAAAAAACCCAATGTGTATGGTGTAAAAGTAAATCCAGTTCGTGATATTTCATTCAAAACACCTCAAAACGTGGGTGATCGTTGGCTAGATGAAAACGAAATTTACAAACTATGGCATGCCACAGATATACCATTACATACACATAATTACTTAAAGTTATCACTGTGTTTAGCTGGCCAAAGAGTAATGGAGCTTTACCATGCAAAAGCAGAAGATTTCAACATCGATAAAGAAAAAACTTTTACAATACCACAATCAAGAATAAAAATTAAAAAACGGGGTGATCACTTATTACCAATAAGTCATTTAGCTGAACCCATTATAAAATCACTTATATTAAATCGTGGTGCTACCGGCTATATATTTCCTCACAGAGATAAAGCCGACCAACCCGCGCATATATCAACATTAAGAATGGCCACTCAAAGATGGTGTAAAAAGAATGATTTTAAATTATTTTCCCCAAGAGATATAAGAAGAACTTGTAAAACGCTTATGGGTAAAGCAGGTATAACTAAAGTAGAACGCGACATACTTCAGCAACATGACAAAGGAGATGTTTCAACATTACATTATGATAGATACGACTACATAAAAGAAAAACAAATAGCCATGAATACATGGACAAAATACCTTTGTGCAATCTTAAAATCACCTAAAAAACCAACCCAAACTTAAATTACACAATATTTACATTTAAAGCATGTATGGGCATTTAAACACAGTGCCTGCTTTTTATCGTTTAAAAAACAAACATGCAAAGCCTGAAAAATGGAATGCCAATAAATACACAACATTAAAACCCTGTGTAAATAATATAATACCGCTAAATATTGTAATCAAATTGTAAACTATATTTCATTTCTTTTTTATTTTAAATACTGGTTGCATGTACAGTTGTTAGTTTGCTATTTAAATATGAAATAGGTACATTATACCTTCAAAAACGTAGATAAAATGGAGTAAAAAATGGATGTAATGGCGCGTAATGTTAGTCGGGGTCAAGATGCATATAATATTGACTCAAAAAAAGCAGAAGCAAATAAACAAGAAAACGTGAAAAATGACACGTTAAAAAGTGACACCGTGACTTTAAGTAGCACAGCGAAAAATTTGAATTTTAATGCAACAACATATGTTGCAGGTGGTGGCGGTGGTGTAATACCACCTCAAGCAACCCCTAATATTGGTGGCGGTGGTGATGGTGTAACACCACCACAAGTAACTCCTAATGTTGGCGGCGGCGGCGGCGGTGTAACACCTCCACAAGCAGAGAGTAAGTAAGTCATGAGTGCTGATTTTTTTATATTACTTGATTGGATTATAAAAGCTTTAGAAGTAACCGCATTAATAGCTATTATATTATTAGCTTATCAAAAGGTTTCTATTTTATTTTTTGGCGGTGCAAAAAACATCAGCACTGAAAGTGATGTTATTTTTCATAGTTGCTTTATAGCAGCTCTTGTTGTGGCAGTGTTTCATTATATCGGTTCGGAATTATCTCAATATATATTGACTTTGAATCTAGATAAAATGGAAAAGCGACAACTATTTTATTCAACCATGTTTTTTATGTCATTCATTGGTGTTTTGGCAATATTTACATTGCATAAAATTAGAGATTGCATGTTTGCACCGGCAGCGAGATTTTGTATTTATTTAGGTTTGGGCATGTGTATTGTTCAAATGATTCAGTTTTATTTACATGGGCTTGTAGGTTCTGATCTTTTCTTGCATTTTTATAAGGTGTTAGTCGTAACTATAAATATTTCAACTTTGGCAGTTGTCAGTTATTTTCCAGTTACAGCATATTTTAAAAGGAATTGTAATGAGTAATGGTTTTGAATTATTAATAGGGATGAATGCCTCTATCGTTTTACTGATCTTAGTAAGCTTAAATGTTATTAGAACGGGTGTGCAAAATACTCGTAAAGAGCTAAAAATTTTAGATAAATTGGAACCCGTTAATAAAAATAACCTCCTCAAAAAAAATCAAATTCAATTTAATATAGCCCATAACCTTTTAATGGATTTTGGTGACACCTTGTCAAATAAAAAGGGTTTAGAACAGTGTGATGATATGAAATTACACTTTAAATCTTTAGAAACATATTATAAAAACGCAAACGAAAAACCTGTAAACTTAGCGCAATATAAAAAAGAACTTCAAGATCCTCAGCCAATCGAAAAACCCATATTTAAAATTGTAAAATAACCTGCTTTTGACACTTTTGCGAAGTTCAGCTCAGAGCGAAAAGCAGACATTCATAATTTTTTGAGCTCGTTGCTTTTTAGCTTCTTAACTAACAACTTGCCCCTGTAGTCATGGAAACGACCCTATGGGTAGTTTTTATATATTTGGTAAAACACCATAGCCATAAGAATTTGATATGTAGCAACATGTTATCATTTATGTTAAAACTGGACCAATCAGATAAACGACCCATTAAGTCGATATTAAATTGTTATGCGCCATGGAGATTGTATGCATATTTCTGAAACATCAGAAGACTATGAGAAATTAGCTCATAAAATATATAAAGATATTCTGGCGCTCGAAGGCGTAGAAAATATTGAAGTAAAACATAATGTAAAAATTATGGGAATATCAGGTGTAGAGCACCAAATAGATGTTTTCTGGGAATATAAGTATGCAGGTATTACACATAGGGTCTTAATTGAATGTAAGCATTACGGACACAGAGTCAGCCTATTACATGTAAGGAACTTGCATGGACTCCTAACCGATATTCCAAATAGCTCTGGAATCTTAGTTACAACTGTTGGTTACCAATCTGGGGCTGAGAAATATGCAACCTTCTACGGTATGGGGCTTAAATTAATAAGAAAACCTCAAGAATCTGATTGGGATGGCTGTATTCAAATTGTTAACATTGATATGCAATTACTTAGAAACAACTATATCAATTTCAAACTTGAATTTGATGGTCATGATGAAGAAACTAAAAGGTTAGCCAAAGAGGATCCAAGCGTTCTATCTATGGTATCCACGGATATTAGAATCAAAGATGAAGATGGTCCTATACTCGCATTTAACTCTTGGTTAGATAAAGAGGTGCCCGTCGGGGCTGAAGGTTTTGGCATTGAACTTCAGAAAACTATTTTACCTAAAAACTCCTATTTAATATCGAAAGGAGATTGCGAATTAAAGCTTGAGCACATTATCGTTACATATATTTCAACGCAAGATAATCATGAGATGAAATTAGATGCCATGAATGTTGTTGAAGCAATTTTACAAGACTTTAGTACAGGTGAAGTTGAGCATATGCATAGAAAAGCCGTATAACAAGCGCATTAAACGGAACAGAAACAGTGGGTTACGTTTCGCTTCGCTACAGGTTTTAACCCACTATTTTTGTCCGCTTAATGCGGCGTTGAGGCTGTAGAATTTATAAAAAGTGACAATTGACGAATGAAATTTATGTGCTCTGCGTCCGTAAAAGTAATGTTTTAGTAGAATATTGCCTCAGAATTCACGTAGCAATGCGTTTTGAAGCTTAATTTTTAATAATTTTTTGGTCTGTTTTTTCTAAAAGAGAAATTCTACAGGCTCGTTGAGGCTGTAGAATTTATCAAAAGTGTAAATTGACGAATGAAATTTATGTGCTGTGCGTCCGTAAAAGTAATTTTTAGTAGAATATTGCCTCAGAATTCACGTAGCAATGCGTTTTGAAGCTTAATTTTTAATAATTTTTGGGTCTGTTTTTTCTAAATGAGAAACTCTACAGGCTCGTTATAAGTACTATATGAATATTAGAATTAAACCAAAATCTTTAATGATCGCGACAGGAGTTGCATTCGGATTAATGGTCTTGAAAGAAATGATGTTGGGGTGGAGTCAACGCATTATAGCGTATCAATTGTTCGGGGAAGCTGGGGCGTATTCATCAGAAGATCACGATTTAGTGAGAAGCCAAATTAGTTATTTAATATTTGATTTGGTTTTGGTTATTGCTCAAATAGCAATACCTTGCTACATAGCGGCTAAATTGGCTATAAAAAATGAAGTGGTAAACGCAATCGCTATGCTTTTATTATTAGTGTTTTTAGCTATTTTATTAGTACCAATTCAAGCGGTTGTCATGTACTTTTTAATTGGGCTTGTTCCTGCCATGTCATCAGGTGTCATTGCAAGGAAAAGAAACAAAAATAAAGTGTAATGTACTTATAACAAACGCATCAAAAATGA
>NZ_NQMR01000148.1 GCF_002276045.1 Pseudoalteromonas sp. NBT06-2
TTATATTGAGCGAGAATTGCTGCCTATTTGTTGCATCGCTTGCAAGCTAATACAGCAAAGAGTTAATATTAAACTTTAAATGTTTTTACTTGCTCTATAAGATCTACGGCTAAAGCAGCGAGTTCTTCGCTCGCAGATGAGATTTCCTTGGTACTCTCACCTGTTTCAATTGAAATATTATTTATTTCAGTTACTTGTTGGTTAATATCTTTGGCAACAGCACTTTGTTGTTGTGTCGCGGTAGAAATTTGAATATTCATATCTGAAATCATTGAGACTGATGTTTCTACCTCTTCTAATGAGTGTGTTACTTCATTCGTTTTTTCAATAATCAACTTAGTTTGCTCTGTACCTGCATTCATTGATTGTGTTGCCGCATTTACCTTTTGCTCTAATGATTTAATGGTACTTTCGATTTCTATCGTTGAGTTTTGTGTGTTTTGTGCTAAATTTCTTACTTCATCAGCAACTACCGCAAAGCCTCGACCTTGATCTCCCGCTCTAGCAGCTTCTATTGCCGCATTTAATGCAAGTAAGTTTGTTTGATCTGCAATACCCTTAATCACCACTAGTATATTAGCGATATTACTTGTATCCGCTTGAACCTCATCAATGAGTGTTTTAGATTTTGTGATATCTTCTGATAGTTGTAGTATTTTTGCTATTGTTTCATTAACAGTATCAGTATTATTTTTTACCAGTTTTATTGACCTATCTGCGGCACTTGATGCTTCTGCGGTATTATTTGTAACTTCATCAATTGACATACTCATTTCATTTATTGCGGTAGCAACTTGATCTGTTGCTTCGTGTTGCCTGATCACATTCGCATTTGTTAGCTCTGTAATACAGGAAAGCTCTGCTGAAGCTGTAGCTTGCTGGTCAGCTGAACTTGAAATATGCTCAACTATACTTTTTAACTGAGCTATCATTTCCTTCATAGACTGTTGTAACAACCCTAATTCATCATTTTGAGTAACGATGACCTTTTCTGTTAAATCACTTGATGATACACGTTGTGCTGTCGAAACGGTTTGTATTATTGGAGTACTGATATTTTTAGCTATCAAAAAACCAATAAGACTAATAATCACAGAAACGGCGACCACTAAGCTTACTGATATGTTAATTAAGTTATTCGCTGCTTTAAATGCTTCTGCTTCGTCAATTTCAGCAATCAGTGCCCATTTAAAGCTGCCTAAATCTAAAGCTGTAAATGAAGAAAGTACAGAGTTACCATTGTAATCAATAATAATACGGCTTGCCGTTTCACCCTTAAACGCTGCTGTAACCGCATCGGTATTCACACCATTATTGGCAATATCACCAGCAAAAGAAGCGATAACAGAATGTCCTTTAGGATCTAAATAAGAATCTGAGCGCATTCGTTTGTCTTGACCAACAAGATAGGTTTCCCCTGTTTCTCCCATTCCATCACGTTGTTGCATGATTTCATTGAGTTCTCCCAATGGGAATTGCAAAGCTACATAGCCCACATGAACACCATTTGAATTGATGACTTTTTCCATCATAAAGGCGGCAGGGTCATTATTAGAAGGAGGGTAGGGCTTAAAATCACTGAATGATATTTCACCTTGAGTACTTTGTTGCGCTTTTTTAAATGCATCACCTATACTGTTTTGACTAAGAGAAGATTGAGGTATATTCATACCTAGATCAGATTCTTTTGTCGCAGTAAAGACAATATCACCCTTTAAATTGATAAAAAATAAATCATACCAAGCATTAATTTTGTTGATTTTTTTAAAGTGATTGGCGTATTTCTTCTCAGCTTGATGCCATTCGTCACTCTCTAATCCATTCAAATCTAATGCTTGAGAAAAGTCGTCTAAAGCTTCATGTATATAAGGGTCGTCGTTTAATACCTCTAGACTATCTTTTAATTTTGATAGATAATTTAAAACTTGCACCTTCTTAATGCTACTTACCGCTTTTAATTGATTAAAGACTTGTGCTTGAATGGCATCATTTGCCAGTTTAATATTGATAAAAGAAAAAATAATGAGTGGGATTAAAGATAACGATAAAAATGAAAAAATAAGTTTATGGTTTATTTTTTTTAACTTGAACATATAATTTTATTCCTTTTATTTCTTTTATTTTAAGTTACTTTACGGCAATCGCAAGGAAACGGGTTTTAAATATACCCATACTTCACGGCAATGCGCAATTTCAGCAATTTGAGAAGCGTGCCAAATGCGAGGCATAAGATGTGTCGTTAAGTCATTCTCAACAAATATTTTATAACAACGCAGTTGGACGCTTATCGTCTTGCCTTACGGGAGTTTGGGTAGAAAACGATTACGGCGTTATGATTCAAATAACCATGAATTCAAACCATGCCTTGTACTCGTATGCTACCCAAGCTCTGAAACCTGCATTTCCAAGTGGCACGGGTATATACAATTTCTGTTTAGTAAATTGTCTGATTTCACTTTATTCTTTAATAAAACTAGATATATATGGACACGACCCACTTTGCAAGTACGATTAGTCTAGATCTTGTAAAAAATACAAAATAAGTATTTTATGTTTTTTTGTTTGATAATATTTGCTAATGTTTATCTCATAATAGAGCATTGATAATCAATGAAATATTTATATTGGTATGCTTTAATTTAAGAAAACTACGTTGCCTTATTGGGTACATATTGTTAATATTAATAATAGAATTCAAAATTTACAATAAAGAGCAAACTAAGTGGAAGCTAATATCAAATCTTTAGTTCAAGCCTGTCAAATAAATGATATCCCTTATCAATTTATTGATAATCATCAAAACTACATGATTATTGCAGACAAACATCATTTTCATCATAATCGCACGCCTTTTAATAATCAGTCTATGGCTCAAGTATGCAAAGATAAAAAGCACCAATATGAATTATTAAAAAACAAAGTAAATATGCCTAAAACGATGGACTTTCTTGATTATAATGTCAAAAAAAAATATCAAACATATGTCACTTATAAATGTTTAGACGATATTATTGAACAGATTGAAAATAACTTTTCTTATCCTTTGGTTATTAAAAAGAATAAAGGGGCTTTAGGCATACATGTTTTTTTATGTCAAAACCAAGATGAAGCTAGGGTTGCTATAAATACTGTATTTGATAAGAGTTTACCTGAATATGATTATGTCGTATTGGCACAAGAGTTTATAAAAACAAAAAAAGAAATAAGGGTCGTTTTTTATGATGGGAAAGCTAGATTATCATATGAAAGGTACTTCGGTGATGTTAAATTTGGTGCTCGTTATTGGGAAGGCTTGAATGGAAAAACAATTCCGCTTCTTGACCAAACAATTATAAATAAAGCAACAGAAGTCTTTCGTCAAGCTGTAACACTACCAGGATTATCCTATGTTGGTCTAGATATTATTATTGATGAAAATGATAATTTTTTCTTGATTGAACTCAACTCAGGGCCAAAGTTCAATAATTATATTTTTAATCATGGTGATAACGCTGTTGTTGCGATGTATAGTGAAATATTAAAGGATTATTTAAAAGATGAGTGCTTTGAATATGTAGATTAGAATATTTGTGATCAAAGTTGAAGTTAAAAGGGCAGGTATTGCCTTTTGTTTTTTAGATAAAAATAGACTGGCATAAATATTTATTTGATATTAAAAGGCAAATAGAACAATGAGGTAAAAGTATTATGAAGCAGCGACTGACTCCTTTTTACAGCCTGTGATTGCAAGTATTTTTGAGAGCTAACAATATAATCAACAAATAACATCAATACAGCACTGAGTACCACAGCCTGTGTAGTTGCTTGGCTCACACCAACAGCACCAGACTGTTTTTGCTCAATGTGCAGATAAAAACCCTTGGCTAAAGAAATCCACATAATAACTAAACCAAATAGAAACGACTTAACAATGCCCATCCAGATATCATTCCATACAATTTTGTCTGCCATACCTACTAAATAAGCACCGTCACTTACGCCATGTATTAAGACACCAACAATATATCCACCACCAATACCAAAAGTGTCAAACATCGCGGTCAATAAAGGCACTGACACTATCGCTGGAAGTAAACGTGGCAACATTACATAGTGATAACTATCGATAGCCCTACAGTCGAGGGCGTCAAACTGCTGCTCATTGCGCATAATCCCTATTTCAGCACAGGTAGCAGAGCCAACACGAGCAATCACCATAAGTGCAGCCATCACCGCCCCTAACTCTCTGATTAAGCTCATGGCGACAGCAGCACCTAACAGATCAACCGATCCAAAGCGAATCAAGGTATCATAAAACTGCAGTGCTACTACCCAGGATTTGATTTCTTCCAGTATCGGCAGTGAGTGTTGCTGGTGATATGCAAATCGCTGCGTGGAATTTAGCTGTTGCTCAACCACCTTGTGTTCATTTTTCCAAATTTCTCCATAGCGCTTGAGGATATACTCTACTCATCAGGAAAATGATTTATCACGTCAACAAACTGCCGTCTGGCGTGGCTGTTGCACAATGAAAGCACCGCCTCACGCTCCGTGGGCCGATTACTGGCTAATGCGTCACTCATGATGATGGGTTTGGCTTTCGATTTGGCGCGTTTGTGCAAAATGCTGTCGATAAACTCCCCCGCATAGCCGATGTTGGTTTCGAACAACACGATGTCTCGATTATCGGCCTGGGTCGCAATAACACCAGAGGTATAAACGCCGGTACGTGTTCGGGTTTTATCACTGTTACGGACTTTTTTCTCTATTGGCTTGGCATCGAAAATCAGTAGGTGCAATGGCTAGTAAAATTTGGGTATCTGCGGTTAAATGGATCATGACTTCATCGCTCCAATAATCTTGGTGATCACATCATGATCAACAACACCAGAGAGACGTAGTTGATCGCCACTGGCAAAACACAACTCAACATTAAAGGGGTTATCAGTTAGCGCAGGCGACACAGGTAAATTAACAAATTGAGGTGTTTGTTCTGATGCCTCAAGCGTGTTTCGCCACTGCTTTAACTGGCTACCGCTGATCCACAGCGCCGAGGTAATCTGGCTAGATGAATAGCTACTGAGTAATGATCGGCTTGCTCACGCAGTGTTGCAGGCGTGGGTACTTGACGGCCATTTCGATTGCTACGCCACTGTTCAAAGGCGCTAACAACGATGGATACTTGCTCTTGGTTTGACATAATGGTGCCCAGATGAATTAGTGAAGACCATTAAACCAAAATAAAAAGTGGAAGTTGAGCTACGCCGCCGTAAGCTCACGCTTTAAGCCCTTTTTAATAATGTTGGTGTAGATTGAGAGATTAGAACTAGCACGTCAAATCATTTACATTAAACAACTTAGTTTCAATTGCGACAAAAGTAATTATTCATTAAAGTATTCCTTAGGTGTTTTATAGACAAGAGGTTTTCTTGGTCTTGTATTTAATTTAGCAGTGATGATATTGCATCATTGCTGAGTTAAGCCTTTAATTTATGTTCCTTTAATCAAATATTGTCTTAATTCGTTGGTATTCTCATTTTAACTTTGATCACAATAGCGGTAAGGGTTGGCAAAGTAATAAGGGCAATTAGTGGCTTCTTATACTTTCTTATACTTTCTTATATTGATGAAACTCGATGCCGTTATCAGAGACGGTGATTGTCTTTAATTGCTCAGGTATTTTATTCATGAGTTTAATCGTTCGCTTGTTTCTTGATTTGGTGGTTCTATCGTTTAATTGTGAACGTCTCGCTATTCACACTTAATCAAGTTCACGTTCCTAAGTAGCATACTGCTATTGTGTTTTCATTGTCATCCCGCTAAGTTGTTCAGGGTAATGCGACTTGTGATAACGAAGCTGTGGGTTACAAGTTTGATACTCCTAAAAATAGCCAAGACAATGAAAAGCTAAAAGCAGCTAAAGGTGTTGGCAATACGTGGCTGAATATTAATGATCTGGCGACGGAAGGACGATGGTTAATACCCGAAAATAATCGTCAAGTGAATGCTAGTTGGAATGATTCAGGTGATAGCAGTACTAATAACCCTCATTATACTTTGACCTTAGTAGATGCTTCTTATGTTGAGATTAACCTGATATCAGCGATTGATACTTATCTCTATTTACTGGATGAAAATGGCAATCAAATTGCGTCTAATGATGATGGTGGATCTGGCTATAACTCTCGCTTGGCTCTATCGTTATCAGCAGTGCGATAAATACTGTTCTTACAACGGATAATTATTATGTCTGTAATGCTGAAAAAACCAACAATTATCATCAATGGTATCTTTGGGTGATTTTAAACTTTATTTCTGAATAAAAATTTAAAAAATTATGCGAACTCTTGAATACAAACTATATTTATTTATGAAAAAAAGCTTTATGGGATATAGTAATGTTTACACAATTTAAGAACAAACAACGTATTATAGTCACTACGGTACTTGTTGGGATTCTATCTACCTATTCTGTTTCTGCTAAAATAGCTGTTATTGTCAATTTGGATAATAATTCTGTATTAGATAAAACTTCAATTGAAAGAATATTCATGGGAAAAATGAAAAAATTTCCAAATGGACAAGTTGCTCTTCCAATGAATGCCTCTAAGAATATGAATTCTCGGGATGAATTTAACAAGTTTGTTATTGGTCGATCTAGTAGTCAAGTAAATGCTTATTGGTCGAAGTTAATTTTTACTGGAAAAGGTAGTATGCCAACAGAACTCGCTTCGGATGCTGAAATAATATCAACCATCTTATCAAATCAAGGTGCTATTGGATATATAGATTCAGCATCTATAACTAGTGATGTGAAAGTAATTGCTAAATTTTAAGTGGGGATAATATGAAATACTTTAATAAATCAATATCAGCCTTACTTGTATCAAGTGCTTTAATTTCAACTTATGTAAGTGCAGATGTTAACATTTCTGGGTTTGGGTCTATTGTTGGTGGCCGTACTTTAGGTGATGTAACATTAGATAATGTCGGTTTTGATTGGAGTCAGCCGCCAAGTTATTCTAACCCACCATTAAATACTAGAGAGCAAATTTTAACCGCAGACTTTTATGATGTAGGTCAATACAATAATGATTTTAGTTTTAAACCTGAAACTATTTTTGCATTACAAGTTGTGGCAGATTTAGGGGAGGACTTAAAAGTCACTGGACAATTAGTCGCTAAAGGAGTCGATGATTTTAGCCCAGAATTTGACTGGTATTACTTAACATATCATGCTACAGACGAATTAACTTTAATGGTTGGTCGCAGAAATATTCCTATGTATTACTTTTCTGAGTTTTCAGAAGTAGGTTATGCCTATCCTTGGGTGAGGCCGCCATCAAACCTTTATTGGTGGCAAATTACTCAGTTCAATGGCTTCCATGCAATGTATGATTTTTCTTTAGCTGACTATTCAAATACTTTAACCGTATTTTATGGAAATGAATACTCACATGATAACAAAGAGATGAATTACTACGATAAATTATATGGTGGGAATGCTACTCATGTAGATGAATTATGGACAGATATCACCGGAATGAATTGGAATTTATCAGGTGACTTTTTCGATTTAAGGTTTGTTTATTTCCAACATGATTTAGCAAGAAATAGATATTATACAGATGCTGACACGGTTGTAATTCCCGCAGTTGTACAAAAATTCATAGGATTTGGTGGGACCATTGATTTATCATCGTTCACCATCTTATTTGATTGGAACTCAGTAACACGGAATGATACTCCTGGAACCAAATTTCCAACTTATCTAATATCTTTAGTATACAATATGGATGACTTACATCCATATATTTCATATTCAAAAGCAGATCATGAGGAAGTTAATGTTCCAAGAGAAGATTTAGAAGAACACTATATGTTAAGTTATGGTATCCGTTACGATTTTCATCCTAGTGCATCTATCAAAATTCAATATGATAAATTTGTGGATCAAGCTCCTGCAGAGTCAGGTTGGCGATACCATGGAGATTCAGATACGCTCACTATTGGAGTTGATTTTATTTTTTAATCAGAATACATGGTTATTTGATTTAACCATGTATAATTCAAAATTTGGGTTACGAGGGCAAGAGAACCTTTTTATGTGGTGATGATAAATATTTTGGGAATAACTTTGACCACTGAAAACTTGGTTAGTTGATAGAATAAAATTAATTTCAACTGTGTTTTCAATAGATATTGCAGCTTATGCAATCATGTATAATCACTATTACCTTCTATTAAAAGTAAATAGAGGCGAAGATTTAAGCTTAACTCATGATGAAGTTATTAAGCGTTAGTATCAATTATATCATGGTTTTACTTTGGTTGACTGATATAAAGCGGTTGAAAAACTTAATGTATCATATATTGACTATTTAGAATTGGCAGACTTTAGTAGCCGTTTGATTGTACTAAATACACGAAGATCGGTTTTACAAGAGAAACCAAAAATTTTAAATGTGTTGTCGATCCGTTGTTTGATGAATAAGGAACGTATCAGCTGTTTCTTTATCGCTCCAACTATTACTGGCATAGGAAATTGACTTTATACCCAAGCCACTTCAAGATGTGAGGTTCAGGACTGCTGAGCAATTCATGATCTAGGCGCATCTTTGCATTAATGGTTACTCCCTTAAAAAAAGATGGAACAACGAGCATGATTTGCTCAGATGTCCCTGTAAGGTTGGTTTATAAATACTTTGATGCAGCGTTATTGATTTTGAAAAGGGAATAACCATGTTCTTCAATCAATGCCTTGCCTAAAGCATTTCTAATTCCAACTGAATCCTGCATCTTGAAGTGGTTTGGGTATATAAGGGCAGGTACTCTACCATCACGCGTTTTATCGTGTTAAATTTTTAGTACATTATTTTGGCAACTAGTCAGTGTCATCGTGGCTAGTATGTGTTTAGTGAAGATAAAATCAATCTTGATCAATAACATGGATATATATCTTTATGGACTTAACTTGCTCAGCTGTGACGGATTAAGCTTACTGATATTGCCAGGTGTTAATTGCTTTAATTGCAAAGTTGGTAGAGTATTTAATTGAATAATACTTAATTTATTTATCTGTTGCGTATTGAGCTTTTTTATTTGATTCAGTGGTAATTTTTGTAATTCAATAATAGGTAATGCATTTAATTCAGCTACTGTAAGCCGACTTTTTTTATTTTTATTTAAGTCTGTATTTAAATTCATTTCAGGAGAGTCATTTGTAGTTAAAGTCGGTTTTTGTTTTTGATATATGTGTGGGTTGTCATCTAATTGGATTTCTAATTTATCCATTTTAAATATCAAATCGTCAACAGTTTTTTGCTCATCGTTGGAAAGTTTATCAAAACTCGTTTGAAGGATATCATGCACTTTCTCAAATAAATCATCAATTATTTTTATTTCTTTATAGTTCATTTTTTCTTTTGAAAATGCAGTTTCTAGCTCTGAATATAAACCATCAAGTTCTTTTAATTGTTGAGATGATAAGTGACTCATTAAAATATTATCAATTTTATTTGAACTCGCATCTATTTCTTGTACTAATTTAGCTTCATTGGAGATGTTCAGCTGTATTGATTTTGTATTATTAGAGAGCAAAGCGCTTGAGTCTGAATCTTTCTCATTTGGTATAATTGTTTTGCTATTTAAATTTATTGGCTGTGTCTGATTTGAAATTTCCATAATTATTCTTTGTTTTTTGACTTTACACATAGTTTATTGAAATATTTTTTATGAGTAAGTAAGCGTTTGTAAGGTGAAATAACCTTTAATTTTTAATTGTTTAAAGATTTATACTTGATATATATGACAAATTTTTGATTGAATGCTTACACCCTCTTACAAAAACAAAGAGATATTTTGTGCATAGTTAACTCTAAATTATATGAATATTTTTCATCTAAGCGTATATATTGGAGAAGTTATGAATTTAAATAAAAGAAAGTATGTGGTAAATAGTGTAAGTGTTATTCTGTTAAGCTCTTTATTTCTTGGTTGTGGTGGCAATAGTATTAAAACAACTGCAACAGATACCACGCAAACGCCTACAACAGGAACAACACCAACAACAAATCCCAATGTAAATAACTTAGGTATTTCTGATATACCCGATAAACTGATAAAAATTTATACGACAGCACTGAAATTTGACCGATATACAAAAATTGATACGCCTAATGGTGGATCTATTCATATTATTGCGCAAACAGAAATTATGGATAATCAAATTGTACGAGCTCGTGGCATCCTACAGCATTATTTAACAAATTTACCGGGTTCTCTTTATGGAAAAGATAAAAGTGAGGTAGCAAATAAAATGGCAGATAATGGCGCCATACTTTTATTATTGAACGGTGTTGACGATGGGACTAACGCAGGAGCTGAATTAGGAGGTCAGCCTTTATATTATGGCGAAATGCAAGTTGAAGGGCATCGTTGGTATATTAATCAAAACTATGAACATCGAGATGCAAGCTTTGAAGAAATATTGCATTTAGTACACGATTATGGTATAGGTGTAGATCAAAATTCTGAATTCAACGGTGCTTTACCTAATTTTCAAGCCGAAATAAGAGCGGCACAAGTTAATGGTTTATCAAATAAGTTATGGGCGTGGCCACAAGATCAAGCACGTTGGATTGCTGAATTAACCGCTGAAAATAGTTTATCTCAAGAATATTTAGCTTCTGTAATAGATACATATTATGGTCTTTGGGGCGCTTTTAATAGTCAATACGGTATGTGGGGTATGTATATTGCTAAGACACGAAGTGACTTAGCGGTAAAAGATCCTCAAGCTGCAACTTTAATGGATAATCAATTTTTTCATTCGTACCTTACGTATAACGCTCGTATTGATGGCAGCTTTGAAGGTGACTTTAGCCTTAAATTTAATACGAGTTTATCTTATACCCACCATTCACAGTACCTAAAAGATATTACTCTAACTGGCAGTAAAAACAGTAATGTAATTGTAAATTCGATGGATAATGACATTACAGGTAACTCAGGTGAAAATATGATTATATTTTCAGGACCCTCTACACATTACGATATATCTAACAATGATGGTGTACTGATAGTTCAAGATTTACAAGATGATAGAGATGCTACAAATACACTTAGAAATATAGAAAAGTTAAAGTTTACAGATTCAGTTATCAATAGCTCAGATTTTTAATATTTGATTTATTTTAAAACGCTTAATAACCTCATATTATTAAGCGCATTTTTATTCATTTTAATCGCTTACAATCAGTTATATTACCTTACGTGGGTTTACCCAAAAGGAGCGCTAATTCAGAGATAATAAATTATTAGTTCAATTGTTATAATGATTTTGGAGAATTTATGATTAATACATATTAAAAATTTTAAAACGGGTACAGTTGTGATTACAGCAATTATCGGTGATTTAGAGAATATATAAACCAGTGTACTAAAAAGTTATTGCAAATAAACAAAAATAGAGCAATTATTGCTAACAGTTAAACAATATATTTGTTAATTATGGTTTTTATTTTATCTAATTATAAATACATTTTTAGTAATTTTATTTTTATTATATTTCTACCATCTAGCTTCGCAGCAACTTTCAATGTTGTTTTATATAATGGAGGTAACCCTCCATACAGTATGGTGACCGAGGGTAAACGCTCTGGTATTTTTATTGATATATTCATCAGGATTTCTGATTTAACAGGACATAACTTTACATTTCTACAACTTCCTGCCGCACGAGGGCTACGTGAATTTGATTTAGGGAATGTAGATATAGAGCCTGGAATAAACAGAAATTGGCGTTTAAGCAGGAAAGAAATTGGCATATATAGTATCCCTTATGCATCATCAACAGAAATTTTGTTTGGAATTAAAAATAAACCTATAGAATTTTTTTCTGATTTATATGGCAGCATGATTGGGGTTGTTAGAGGATATAGCTATAAAAAGTTGGATGAGCATTTTGGCAGTAAAAAGATTGTCAAAGTTGAAAATAAATCTGAAAATGAACTTCTTAAACAATTATCTCGTAATCATTTAGATTACATTTGCATAGGAGATATCACAGCTCAGTATTATCAACTATTGAACCCTAACTACCGAAGATATGAAAAAATTATTGAATTAGGTAATACACAAGTATCTCTTAGGTTTCATCCGAAAAACTCCCAGTATTTAACTGAATTTAATCAAGCTTTACGATACATGATTATTAATAAAGAAATAGAAGGTATTTATAAAAAATATACCTTGTAATTATTATTCTTTAAACACGCAGTAATAAGTTTTCAGATATTTTAAAGGTTACTTATTTTGCATTAGCCATAAAAACCATTGAGCTTAAACTTAATCAACAATCCTTAATTTTATCTGAAAAGTACCTTTACAATATTGATTTAAAAATGATTTATATCGCGTTATTGATTTTGACAAGTCAGTGACGATTCCCTACTATCAATGCCTTGCCTAAGTCTTTTTTGAGTTTAATTAAAACTCGTTTCTTGAAGTAGTTTGGGTATATACCCAAACCACTTCGAGATGCAGGATTCAGTTGGAATTAGAAATGCTTTAGGCAAGGCATTGATTGAAGAACATGGTTATTCCCTTTTCAAAATCAATAACGCTGCATCAAAGTATTTATAAACCAACCTTACAGGGACTTCTGAGCAAATCATGCTCGTTGTTCCATCTTTTTTTAAGGGAGTAACCATTAATGCAAAGATGCGCCTAGATCATGAATTGCTCAGCAGTCCTGAACCTCACATCTTGAAGTGGCTTGGGTATATATTTTAAATGATCTAAATGGTTTAACAACAACATAAAATACAATCTTTGATTTAAGTGGTTTTACGAGAATGAAAAATGAAGGGTTTTGCGACGTTAAGATAAATACAAACATTCTAAGATTGAATTAATTTCAAAAAAATCCTCATAATTGAGGATTTTTTATATCATTTAATGATTTACATATTAGGGTAGTTCGGCCCACCTGCACCTTCAGGTGTAACCCAAGTAATATTTTGGCTTGGATCTTTAATATCACATGTTTTACAGTGAACACAGTTTTGTGAATTGATCACAAATTTAGGCTCTTCTTCTGAGTTGTCAATTTCATAAACACCAGCTGGGCAATACCTTTGAGCAGGTTCATCAAAATCAGTTAGGTTAACTTGTAAAGGAATTGAAGTATCAGCTAATTTTAAATGACAAGGCTGTGACTCTTCATGATTTGTATTTGATAAAAATACAGATGATAATTTATCGAAACTTAATTGATTATCATATTTAGGATAATCAATTTTGTCACAATTACTTGCAGGTAAGAGTGTTGCATGATCGGGTGTATTATCTTTAAATTGCAGTGGTAACTTCCCACCAAAAAAGTTTTGATCTAGCGTATTGTAAGCACCGCCAACAAATTTACCTAATTTGTGCATTGCAGGGCCAAAATTACGAGAGGCAAATAACTCTTCATATAACCATGACGATTCAAACCTTGTTTGATAACTTGTAATATCTGTATTAGCATGCCCTTGATCTATTACTTCAAATATTGCTTCAGCAGCTAACATACCAGACTTCATTGCAGTGTGGTTGCCCTTGATTTTTGCAAAGTTTAGTGTTCCAGCATCACATCCAGCTAAAATACCACCTGGAAAGCTCATTTTAGGCAATGAATTTAAACCACCTTTAGCAATCGCTCGTGCACCATAAGAAATACGCTTGCCACCTTTAAGTGTTTGGGCGAATATAGGGTGGTGTTTCATTCTTTGAAATTCATCATATGGACTTAGATGAGGGTTTGAGTAATTAAGATCGACAATCAAACCAACAACGATTTGATTGTCTTCACTATGATACATAAATGAACCACCACTAGTATCACCTGTTAATGGCCAACCTGTTGAATGCACAACAGTTCCTTCAACATGCTTATCTTCATCTATTTGCCAAATTTCTTTAAATCCTAAACCATAATGTTGAGGTGATTTACCTTCATTTAAATTAAATCGATTTATTAACTCCTTTCCTAAATGACCACGACAGCCTTCTGCAAAAATAGTATATTTAGCACGTAGTTCCATTCCTGGCATATAGCCATCTTTTTCATTACCATTTTCATCTACCCCCATATCCCCTGTAATAATGCCTTTAACTGTATTATCTTCAACGATAAGAGAATGAGCACTAAAACCAGGAAAGATTTCAATACCAAGTTGCTCTGCTTGTTCACTTAACCAACGACAAACATTACCCATAGAAACAATGTAATTACCGTGATTATGGAATGTCTTAGGAACAGCGAAACCCGGAACTTTAGTACTTTTTGATTCGTTGTTAAGCCAATAGATATCATCTTGTTTAACGGCGGTTTTGATTGGAGCGTTTTTATCTGCCCAATCTGGAATTAATTCGTCTAATGCTTTAGTTTCAAAAACTGCGCCGGATAAGATATGTGCGCCAACTTCTGACCCTTTTTCAACTACACAGATCATAAGTTCTTTTTGTTTGTTTTGGGCTTGCTGTGCTAGTTTTATTGCAGCACTGAGTCCTGAAGGACCAGCTCCAACAATAACAACATCAAACTCCATGGTTTCACGTTCAACCATAATTCCCCCTTTTTCTGTGACGGTTTGTGATTCATTAAACCTTATTTTAGGCTTAAATCAAATTATTTTAAGTTAATATGAGGTTAAGAGTATTTTAGGTTGACGTTTACGTCAACAGGAAGTAGCCTTAATTACAAATAAAAATCGAAAATTGACGTTTAGTTCAACAATAATGGAGAGACTATGAAGATCCTCGTGCCGGTCAAGAGAGTAATTGATTATAATGTAAAGGCTAGAGTTAAAGCAGATCAGACTGATGTTGATCTAGCCAATGTGAAAATGGCATTAAATCCGTTTTGCGAAATTGCTGTAGAAGAAGCCATTCGCATTAAAGAAGCTGGTAATGCTGAAGAAGTTATTGTTGTATCTATTGGTGTAAAAGCAGTTCAAGAACAATTAAGAACGGCATTAGCATTAGGTGCCGATCGTGCTATTCATATTGAAACCGAAGAACAATTAGAGTCATTGCAAATTGCAAAGCTTCTTAATAAATTGTTGGAGCAAGAACCTGCTGAATTAGTTATTTTAGGTAAGCAAGCTATTGATTCGGATAATAACCAAACAGGTCAAATGTTAGCTGCTTTATCAAATCGACCTCAAGGTACATTTGCCTCTAAAGTTGAGTTAAATGATTCAAAAGTGAATGTAACGCGTGAAGTTGATGGTGGCCTGCAAACTGTTGCTTTAGAATTACCAGCAATCATAACGACTGATTTACGTTTAAACGAGCCTCGCTACGCTTCATTACCAAATATCATGAAGGCAAAACGTAAGCCATTAACTGTCATTGCTGCAGATTCTCTAGTCGTTGATTTAGCGCCTCGTATTGAACTTGTTAAAGTTGAAGAACCAGCGGTAAGAGAAGCAGGGATCATAGTTGATGATGTTGCCCATCTAATAGAAAAATTAAAAACTGAAGCGAAGGTGATTTAAATGAAAACATTGATCATAGCAGACCATGAATACGGTGTTTTAAAACCAGAAACATCTAAAACAATTAATGCTGCCACAAGATTAGGCCAAGCAGTTGACGTTTTAGTTGCTGGCTTAAACGTAAGTGAAGCAGCTAAAAAAATAGCGAGTATTGAAGGTGTAAGCCAAGTAATT
The DNA here is from genome assembly GCF_002276045.1 of Pseudoalteromonas sp. NBT06-2. Lineage (GTDB taxonomy): Bacteria > Pseudomonadota > Gammaproteobacteria > Enterobacterales > Alteromonadaceae > Pseudoalteromonas. The sequence continues at coordinate 15,699 of NZ_NQMR01000148.1, forward strand.
CTTGTTGATAATGTTTCATTTGAGCATCAACAAGCAGAAAACATGGCTAACTTAGTAATCTCTCTAAGTGATGACTACAGTCATATATTATCTGCAGCAACAACAACGGGTAAAAACTTTATGCCTCGTGTTGCTGCACTTTTAGATAAAAGTCAGATCTCTGAAATTATAGCTGTAGTAGATGCCGATACATTTAAGCGTCCAATTTATGCTGGTAATGCAGTTGCAACAGTTAAGTCTTTAGAAGATAAAAAAATTATCACTGTGCGTGCAAGTGCATTTGATTTACAAGGTGAGCAACCAGCAGTTGACGTTATTAACAATGATAACGATAGTGCTGCCGCAGGAAGTGAATTTGTATCTAAAGAGCAAGCTAAATCAGAACGTCCCGAATTGACAGCTGCTGAGGTTATTATCTCAGGTGGTCGTGGTATGCAAAATGGCGAAAACTTCAAGTTACTAGAAGGTATCGCAGATAAGCTTGGCGCAGCGATTGGTGCTTCACGTGCTGCTGTAGACGCCGGTTTTGTGCCAAACGACATGCAAGTTGGACAAACTGGTAAAATCGTGGCTCCAAATTTATATATTGCAGTTGGTATCAGTGGTGCGATTCAACACCTTGCAGGTATGAAAGATTCAAAAGTTATTGTTGCTATTAATAAAGACCCTGATGCGCCAATTTTTCAAGTTGCAGATTATGGATTAGTTGCTGATTTATTTGATGTGCTTCCTGAATTAGAATCTTCTTTATAAACGAGTCATATTAATAAAAACTTATTGAGTATGTTACTCATAAAAAAACACAACTTCTTAAGTTGTGTTTTTTTATAATTTACCTTCCCCAAAAAGTTATAAATTATTTTGGTCTTTGTAAATTAAAAGGGGCAGTAATAGCTGCGTATTCACCACTACCTAGACGAGCTAAGGGGTTTATTTTATCAGAATGTACCTTGATCCTTTTTTTCTCATCTATGTTTGCTACACTTTCGCTGATATATAAATGTTTAACTTCTAAGAATATTAAAGTTTGTCCTACGTCTCCAAGTTCCTTTATTTCATAAAGATCACATGCATATGCAATATCACATTGAGTTAATCTCGGTAATGAAAAACTTTCAAAATCAGTTGTTTTTAATTGCGAAGCGTCTACTTCAGATTCACCATAAGCTAATGTGGCAGCAGTTTGTGTAACAATTTGAGCATCTTGCTCTGAAGCAATATGAATGATCATTTTTTTATTTTTAAGCACATTGACTAGTGTATCTTTTTTATCACCATTTGGTTTTAAACCGACAGAGATCATTATTAATGCGGGATCACTTGATACTGCCGTAAAATATGAGAACGGAGCTAAATTTAAAATACCATTATCAGAGCTTGTTAATGTCCAAGCGATAGGCCGGGGTATTAATGTTTGTGTTATTAAGTGATAACGTTTATTTGCTGAAAATTCAGAAAAGTTTAGGTTCATTTTAGTCTATATAATGAAGATAATAAGATACAAATGCTGCCATATTCTTCCTATAAAAAACAGCATTAAATAATTATCGTAAATAAAAAAATATAAATTACAGTTAAGCGTTATTTATAATTAATTATTTTTTATAAATACTTCTAAATTATAGAAAAAACCTATATTTTTACTGATTTTTGTTATACAAATTTCAAAAATTAAACTACTATATTATAAGTTTTTACGATGAGAGTTTAACCATGAAAAAAAATAAAATAATGATGTTTACAGTGGCATTAGTATTACCATTATGTGCTACTGCAGATAGTGGCCATAAAGGCGCATATAAATCAGTACCAGATAAAGTAATTGCTAATCAAAGAGCTGCACTTGCTAAGTCAACTAACGATGAAGGATTTGGTCCTCAGTCTCCTCGAGATATAGACTCGTTAATGGGTGAAAATAATCGCGCTTTTAGTGCTGCGCCTTTTTTTAAAGAAATGAACTTATGTAATATTCATTTTCATAAAAATGCAGAACATAAAGGCGGAGAGTTTACTAAATATGCTGGTAACGGAGACGGCCATGGTTATCAAAGTGGATTTAAATATTCAGGTCACTTAAGTAAAGCTGAAATGAAGCCTGTAGATAAAACAATTGGTGCAAGTAAGCATGGTAGCCTTTATCCTGGTGATACAATTGAAGTACATTACGTTCATTCAACAGCAAAAATTAAACCAGGACCTACGCTTGGCGCTTGTTTAAGCGATGCTATTGGTAATCCACAATTAAGAGTTGAAACGCAAGTTTATGTATTAGTAAATGATAAAAATGCACTAGATTTTACTAAATTGACTGAACACAGTGTTAAAAATGGTTATCATCAAGCTGTTAATATTCCAACTAATACGGGCGCACCGGTACAATATACAGGTTCTACGACAGGGCCTAGTTACAACGAAAAAGGTTCTCCGTTTCAAGTTAGTTGGAGTGTAAGACCAAAAATAGCTAAAGTTGATATTCGTACTGTTGGCAAGTGGTTAAAAGGAAATACATTCAACGAAGACCATGCTCATGGCGTGAGAAACTTAGTGAAAAATCCTAAACTTCTGTCTGAAATTAAATAATATTTTAAAAAATACGTTTATCCTCTTATAGTTAGTGGTTTGGGTATAAACGCATTCTGTTTTATTTTTTATTTGAAATCCACAATTTAATCTCTCCTTCAACAACAGTAACACCATTTGTATCGTATGCAATTACTGGCACAGTCATATCTCCAGTTTTCCATTGTTCGGGTTTTACTTCTGCTGTACATAAAATGTCAGTACCTGCCTTAGCGGTATAATTTAAGCTCATTCCCTTCGGGATCCACCTGAGATGTTTAGGAATTGAAGATTCTGCCATCACACCCATTGCCATTTCTAATCCATTACAAATCGCAATGACATGAACCGTTTTAATATGATTATGAACTGCATTTTTCTTTTTAATGAAACATGCGCAGTAATTTGTTCTTAGCTGTGTGATTTTAGGGCTAATCGTACCAAAGTAGGGGGCCTTGTTTGCAATGATCATAGAAAAAATTTTATTACCAAATGGCAATTTTGATATTTTATTGTAAATTGACATCAGTTTATTTGGTTTTGAATTATTCATAATTATTCTTTTTACTTCATGTGGTCAGATGAGTTTATCATTAATATTTAAAATCTCCACTTTAACTGATTTATTTACAATTTTAACGCCATTCAATTGCGTTGATTTATTGCTAGAGTCAACTCTCGAAAAACAATTGTAGCAAATGCGCTAATTAAAAACTTATTGGATTTAGCGCAAATTGATTTTGATGGTGAAGCTAGCGGTGATGTTATTTATACCGATTCGATAATTAAGTGACCATTCAGA
>NZ_NQMR01000149.1 GCF_002276045.1 Pseudoalteromonas sp. NBT06-2
ACATGCTTAACTGAATGGTGTTGCCATATAGGCGCATTTTTTTGTATTTAAGTAGTTAGATTTTAAACCTATAAACTCTGTAGAGCCTGTTTTTCGGCTTGTGTTAGAAACGCAATTTCCAGTGCATTTTTTTGTGCTTTAGTCATATCAGCTTGGCTTAAGCCTGCTTTAGGCGCTGCTATTTCATATTCATAGTCAATTTCAATACCACTTACACCAGGATCATCAGTATTGATTGACGCTAGAATACCGTGATCTAAAAAGCTTTTAAGTGGATGAGCTTGGTAACTGGCAACAGTACTTGTTTGTATGTTACTTGTTAAACAAGATTCCATGCCTATTTTATACTCTGCTAAGTAATCCATTAAACGTGGATCTTCAATTGCCTTAACACCATGACCTATACGTTGTGCACCTAGTTCATTAATCGCTTGCCAAATACTTTCAGCGCCCGCAGCTTCACCAGCATGAATTGTCACATTTAGGCCTGCATCTCTCACTTGATTAAAGTGACTCACAAATAATTCACCAGGGAAACCTAATTCATTACCTGCTAAATCCACAGCAATTAAATCATCTTTACAGCTTAGTAATGCGTCTAGCTCTTGCTGACAAATTTCTTGACCATAAGTACGAGATAAAATTCCAATCAATTTCACTTTAACTGGGTATTTTTCACAAGCTGCTTTAATACCATCAACAACCGCTTCCACAACGCCTTGTGGGTTTAAGCCTTGCGTTTGTGCCATATAATAAGGGCTGAATCTTAGCTCAACATAATGAAGACCTTGATTAAAAGCGTCTTCGACGTTTTCGATTGCAATACGGCGACATGCATCATAGTTGCCTAATACAGCCACACCCCAATCTAGCTTTTGTAAAAAAGCCATTAAATCAGGTTCATTTTCTAAAACTTGCACATGAGGCTTTAAAGAAGCCAAATCATTAGCTGGTAATTTAATATTGAATTGCTGACCCAATTCTAAAATTGTTTGTTGACGTACGTTACCATCAAGGTGGCGGTGTATATCAAGTAATGGAATTGTTTTATCTATCATAATTGGCTCAGTCTTTTAAAAATTTTCAGGATCATACTTGAGTAATAGCTCAAAACCAAATTAACTGACTTTGAGCTTGTTTAGCGAGCTAATAATTAGCTATATTTTTGATATAAAGTAAGCGCTAAAGGCATATCTTCTTGTTGATTAAAACATGAAACCGCTGCACGCCAATGGGCTTGCTTATAGGTTTCTGATTGATTAAATACAGCTTTAAATACTTTTGCTGCTAAAGTATTATCTTGCTGTGCTTTTGCAATATAAGCTAAGCATAGCAGTAACTCTGCTTGCTCTGGCTGTTTTTTTAAAGCTTGTTGCACTAGGTTTTGTAACTTATTGCATTGATAGTTTTTCGCAGCTGCAAGTATGTCTAATAACGCTAAATAACGCTCTTTTTTAAGCATTTTTATCAGTTCAGCTTCGATATCTTTGGTTTCACCTAATTTTAGCAATGCTTTTAAATAAGTATTATTGGCCAATATTTTTAAATGTCGACTTAATTGATTATATCTTTTTTTAATCTCTTCAATGTTTATTTCACTAAAATAAGATTTAAAAATATTTAACCATTGTTCATCATTTAATATTTTCTTTTTCTCTAGCTGTGGAAATAGATCCCCTAGTTCATGCCATTTTTTTTGCTGGATTAATAACTGACTATACAGGTTTAATTCGATGCTTGAGCTTTTCTTCTTTTTAGCGACAGGGGCTAATAATAACTGCGCTACTTCAACTTGCTCTAACTCAATAAATAATTGCGCTGCATATTTTTGGTCTTGCTCATCTAAGTTATTGAGTAAATCTAAAGCTTGAGATTTATTGCCTTGCGCTAACGCAGCTTTAGCCGCTGTTGCTTGACTTAAGCCTTGCCAACCATGAGGCACTGATGATTTAGCTAACAATTTAGCAGCTGTTATATGATCACCCGACAAACTCGCCCACATACCTTGCTGTAAGTTATCTAATTTCATTTTTTCATTGCGGCTGGTAAAACGAAATTTAGTATTGCCATAAAGTGACCATAGATATGAAATCAATTTATACAAACAATACAAAACAGCAAAAGATACACTTAGTAAAATACCAAAGCTTATCAAAGTGCCATCAATAACAGTATTGTTCCAAGATATCAGAATATACCCTTTTTCATCTAATACTAATGGTGCTAAAGCCAAGGTAATAGAAGCAATAAATAAAAAAAACAAAATTCTAAACATTGCTTATAACTCCGCAATAAGATGGGTTGAGATAAGTGAAAATTGGGGTTTGAATTCTATTTTTTGCAATGCGAGTTTATTTATTTCTTTCAATGAATGTTTCACATTAGTTGACTCTAAATCAAAGTATTTGGAAATTAACTTCGATGCTTGGTTTAATGAATTTATATATACTTTTTCTTCTTTTTGCATTAATGCTGCTTGTGCTTGAGCCAAGTAAAATTGAATATTAGTTTGAATTAAACTTTGCTCTTTTAAAGTTAGTAAAGCCTCAATAGGTTTAGATCTGTCTCTAATGCGGATAAAACCATCTTTTAACATATCCCAAGTTGTTTTCAAATTTTGCTTAAAATCTGCAATATCCTCGGTTAAAACAGCTTGTTCAGCAGTCTTTTTTTCAAATTTAGTTCTTGCTGTTTCCGTATTAAAAGGAAAGTTTTTTACTTGTTCATTAATACCATAAACAGTAAAGTATAAAGAAGCTGTGTCCACAGTTTTTAAACCCTTTAATAACTGAATATCTTGCGCTATAGCTAGCCTTATATCATTAGTTTCACCATGCTCTGATAATAAATTGTCCAACCTATTAAATATTGCCACTGAACCTTGATAATCCCGCTCGATCTTAGCTTTAAATTCAGCCATGCGATGTAAACTACGTACTTCTTGTGGATTTAAAGTGACTTTAATATTTTTAATTTCATTTAAACTACTTTCAAGTTGCTCTGAAATATTTTTCTCACTGGCATTTAACGCGGTTTCTACTTGTAATTTTTGGCTGGTTAACTCATTTTTTATCGCACCAGCTAAGTTTTCACTATTATTTTTTATTTGCGATTTCAACGCATTTAACGACTGCTCTAAATTTTGATTATTCATTTCTAACTGCTGAATCAAAGCGTGTTGTTGATTATGGCTATAGAAATTAAAAGCAAAACCACCAGCAGCGCCTAAAGCAATTAATAAAGATAATACGGCAACTGCATTACCTTTGGGTTTCACATATGTATTTTGTGTATTCGCCATTTCTGGTGTTTGAGTTTCTTTTTCACTGATATTTTTATCACTCATAGTGGCAGAGGCCTCCTGGATACGAGCATGAACTAAGTTATTTTGTATTTTGTTATGGTGGCAAATTATTTCTGATAAAATAGCGTCATCTGATGCACCATTACAGTTATGAATATTTTCCAAAGGTACATTAAATTTTTTTAAATATTGTGCAGTTCTATCACTTACAACATAAAACCGACATGTTTGCAGCCAATCCATGCCTTTTACTGTTAAATCACTAAAAATAGCATCAATAGCAGCGTTACTGGTTAATACTATACTGTCTATTTTTTGGTGTTGCCACTTTTGGAGCCAATCACAAACCTTTCCATCTACTTTTTCACGCTGATAAAGATTGATAGTATTTAATCTCGCACCTCTTTTATTTAAGGTTTTAGCTATTAAAGGCCTTCCCCCCTTACCTTTGGCTAATACAATGCTTTGTGAGTCAACTTGTTGTAATTGCTTTAATGCCAGTAAACCTTCTGAATCTTGTTGCTTGGGTACTATAGCCTGTTTATTAAATAGTTCAGCAATGGTTTTCGCCGTTTTAGCACCTACAGCAAAAAATGTCGTATTTGAGTTTATTTCTGGTGATAAAGCAGCTAATGATTTAACTGCATCTTGAGATATAAAAATGAGTTTATCTGCGTCAATCAAAGGAGAGAGTTGTGAACTTGATACTGCTACAGATTGTAAATCTAGTAATGGAAATGAAAAAGCGACATACCCTTCATCTTCTATCGATTTAACTAAGCTTTCATGTTTATTTCCAGGGCGAGTGATGAGAAATACAGACATTAATTATTCCTTAATAAAAAATTCCTAGATAGATGATTTCATCATTACTGTAGGAATTTTATAACTATCGGTTCGCGATAAAAATACTTGCCCACAACATCACTTTAATAAATATACTTAGCTGATTTATTATGCGTCTCGATAAACTTCAGCAAGGATTTTATCAGCTCCTCGGCCTAATAAAGTATCTGCGAGTTGCTCACCTAATTGCTCAGCATCTGAAACAACACCTGATACAGTGTCTTGTAAAATAATGGAGCCATCTACTGCGCCAACTAAACCTTTTAATGTTAACTTATCGGCTTTAATTTCAGCATATGCACCAATAGGTACCTGACAACCACCTTGTAATTTACGATTCATAGCACGCTCAGCTAATACGCGCATACGTGTTTCATTATGTTCTAGTGGTGCTAATAATGCTTTTGTTGCTTCATCATCTGTTCTACATTCAATACCAACTGCACCTTGGCCATTTGCTGGTAAAGAAACGTCTACACCAATAAAGTCACTAATACGCTCAGGCATCTCTAAACGAATTAAGCCTGCAGCTGCTAAAATGATCGCATCATATTGACCCTCATCTAGTTTTGCTAAACGTGTATTTACATTACCGCGTAAATCTCTGATCTCTAAATCAGGACGTAATGCTTTAATTTGACATTGACGTCGTAAACTAGAGGTACCAACGATCGCGCCTTTAGGTAATTCATCTATTGTTTTATAGATATTAGAAACAAATGCATCTCTTGGATCTTCACGTTCACAAATAGTATGTAGCGTTAAACCTTCTGGAAATTCAACTGGTACATCTTTCATTGAATGTACAGCGATGTCAGCTCGACCATCTAACATTGCTTGTTCCAGCTCTTTAACAAAAAGCCCTTTACCGCCAATTTTAGCAAGCGGCGTATCTAAAATTTTATCGCCTTGAGTAGACATAGGAACTAATTCAACAGTTAGCTCAGAGTGAAACTTTTTAAGCTCAGCTTTAACAAATTCCGCTTGCCATAATGCCAGAGCACTCTTACGTGTGGCTATTTTTAATACTGTTTTTGTTGCAGTTGTCATAGTATACCTTTCAATAACTCTTAAAATTAATATATTTATACCAAAATAACTTCATGATGGGTTGAAACAGCGCAGCGATATAAGTCCACGCTCGCGTCATTATTTAATATGAAATGACTTACTAGCTAAAATATTTTTCTTTGCATTCACTAATTCAACACGCCAATTACCATTTTGCTTTGTCATTATTTTTTTTGACGAATATGTTCTGTATTTTTCGCTAAAAATATTTAATTCAACTTCTGCCATTAAAGTATCTTCAAAAAACCAACGATGAGAGACTACTTGCAACTGCATATTGTTTATTTCAGTAAAAAAGAATAACTGTCCATTTATACTCGACTGAAATATTTGAGAACTTAAAACATCAACCGGTTCTTTATTTTCTACAGAGGTTGTTAAAACAGCCCGAGTTACAAAGTCAGTATCAATTAAGCTATCATAAGATACTTTAGATAAATGACTCTGAGCTATTAATGTTGATGAATGAATGATTTGATCATTAACTAACGTATCATCTTTTTGAGCTTTAACTATCTCAGCTTCTACAACTTGAGGAGCAACAGATTCACTCTTTATTTCGTTACTTTTTGTAGTTTTCTGCGATTTTTCTTGTTTTATGATGCTTTCTGTTATTAATGGTGATTTTTGAACAAGCTTACTCGTTTTTTCAGACGCTCTATTTAATTTCGTTTTTGCCTCTTCATTGTATGCTTCTACATTTAAAACTACTGCGGTTTCATTAACCGAAACAGCAGACAGCATCCACCAAACAACACAGATCAAAATTAATAGTATACTCAAAAAAGTTAAAACAATACGGTTCCAATGCCATTGATATTCAACTTTATCAATGGCATTTGTGTCTTTTTTTATTTTTGTTGTGATTGTTATTTTTTGACTCACAAAAAACCTTACTGAAGTTGTTCAATTAACCAATTACGTATCACCATGACTTCTTCACCACATACTTGATGCCCCATAGGGTAATCATGCCAAGTGACGTCCATGCCCGCACTTTTCATTATATCTAATGCCTGCTTTCCTGCAAACATAGGAATTACTTCATCTTGAGAGCCATGTGCCATAAGTACCGTTAAATCTTTTTGTATTGTTTCATCATTAAATTTTTGCGGTGCACACATATAAGTAGAAAGCGCCATAACACCTGCTAATTTATGCTTAAATCTCGGTGCTAAATGCAATGCAATGACGCCTCCTTGAGAAAAACCAGCTAAAACTATTTTATCAGCATCAATACCTAACGCCATTTCTTGCTCAATAATTTCCTCGACCTGTGAAGATGATTCTCTCACACCTGGTTCATCTGCGCGTTTATCTAAATCCAAAGAAATAATGTCATACCAAGCACGCATTTCCATATTATTATTGATTGTGACAGCGCGAGTAGGGGCATGAGGGAAAATAAATTTAACTCCGATATCATTTGGGATTTCTAATTGAGGCACGATTGGTGCAAAGCCATCACCAGAATCACCTAAACCATGTAACCAAATAACTGTTGCTTTATGCTGTCCTTGCGGCTCACAAATAACCGATTTCAAACTCATTCTCATCTCTCTTTTTAATTGTTTTTTATTTTATTTTAGTTCTGATAACCACTTTATTTCAGAACCAGCTTGTTGTGTAGATACTTCAGATAAAAACTGCCAAAATTCGGCTTGACTTCTATTATCGATCCATTGCGTTCCATTAAATTCAAAGTGATGACCATTAAATTTAGTTGCTACCCATAATTGATGTAATGGCGCTTGTTTATTTAGAATAACTTTACTTTTATCTGGAAAAATTATTTCTAAAATACTCGGTGCTGATTCGTAATCTAGATCAGCATCAAAGTCATCAATTTGCTCTTCAATAGTCAATAAAACCGAATCTACAAGTTCGTGATATTCATTGTCTGTCATTTTACTTCCTAATACTCTTCATATTGAGAATTTTAATAAAATAAGAACATTCCTATTACCTAATTTTTTATGTTCATAGAATAGGGTTTTCTTTATTTAAACTTAGATTTAATGTCGGGATAAAAAAAAGCCCCCTCGACTGTCTGCATTTACAATTTTTTCTGTTACTCTGCGATTATAAAGAGTAAATACTTTGATCTAAAGAAAACTTATGCAAAGAATAACATATCGACACATCACTCTATTTTTATGCTTATTATTTATTGGTGCTTGTGGTCAAACCGGTGACCTTTATTTACCAAAAGAAACACAAGAAAAACCTAAAGTTACAGTTGAAGAAAAAAAAGAAAATCAGCAAAAAAAAAATAAACGGGACAAATAAATGGATTATTTTAATTATCATTCACAGCACCTTCATGCTGAAGATGTAAACATAAACGATATTGCCCAGCAATACGGCACTCCTTGTTATATTTATTCTCGTGCAACTTTTGAACGTCACTATAATGCTTTTGTTGATGCAGCTAAAGCACATAAAAATCTGATTTGTTATGCGGTAAAAGCAAATTCTAACATTGCGGTATTAAATATCCTTGCAAAATTAGGTTCTGGTTTTGATATCGTATCTCAGGGAGAATTAGCCCGTGTAATTGCAGCCGGTGGAGATACTAAAAAAGTTGTTTTTTCTGGCGTAGCTAAAACAAAACAAGAAATCACTTATGCTTTAGAATTAGGTATTAAATGTTTTAATGTTGAATCTATTGCAGAACTACATAATATTTCAGCCATAGCGTCAGATTTAAACTTAATTGCACCTATTTCAATACGTGTAAACCCCGATATTGATGCAAAAACACATCCTTACATTTCCACAGGCCTAAAAGAAAATAAATTTGGCATTGATATAAATCAAGCTGTTGACGTATATAAAGTAGCAGAAAAATTACCAGGCCTATCGATACAAGGCATAGATTTTCATATCGGTTCACAATTAACTGAAGTAACGCCTTTTCTTGCTGCATTAGATAAAATCTTAAAACTAATAGAAGAATTAGCTCAAGAAGGCATCAAGATCTCACACTTAGATGTAGGTGGTGGCCTAGGAGTACCTTATCAAGGTGAAGAACCTCCTCATCCAAGCCTTTATGTCAATAAAATAAATGAAAAAATAGCTCACTTACCAGATCTTGAACTCATTTTTGAGCCAGGTCGTGCTATTGCAGCCAATGCAGGGATTTTAGTGACTAAAGTTGAATACTTAAAACAAAATCAAGACAAACATTTTGCAATAGTAGACGCTGGAATGAATGATTTATTAAGACCTTCACTTTATCAAGCTTGGCAAAATATTATCCCTGTTAATGCTAATATTAATGTTAAAATAGAGAATAATATAAAAACACACTATTATGATATTGTAGGTCCAGTATGTGAAACTGGTGACTTTCTAGGTAAAGATCGCGATTTAGCGTTAGAACAAAATGAATTATTAGCCGTACGCAGTGCTGGTGCTTATGGCTTTACAATGAGCTCAAATTACAATTCTAGACCTCGCGTATGTGAAATAATGGTCGATGGTGACAAGGTATATGAAATCCGTAAACGTGAAACTATACAGCAACTATATCAAGGAGAAACCTTGCTACCATGCTAATTAATTTTTCAAAAATGCACGGCTTGGGTAATGACTTTATGATGGTCGATAATATTACTCAAAATGTTTTTTTATCAAAAGATCAAATAAAAAAGCTTGCAGATCGTAACTTTGGTATAGGCTTTGACCAGTTATTAATGGTTGAAGCACCTTATGATCCTGATTTAGATTTCCATTATCGTATTTTTAATGCTGATGGCTCTGAAGTCGCACAATGTGGTAATGGTGCACGATGTTTTGCACGTTTTGTTCGTATGAAAGGCTTAACCAATAAGCATCGAATCACCGTTTCTACCAAAGGTGGTAATATGACTTTATATATTGAAAAAGATGGTCAAATTAGTGTAAATATGGGTCAACCTAAATTAGAGCCCAGCAAAATTCCATTTAAAGCGAGTAAACGCGAAGCAACTTATATTTTTCGCGCCGACGAACATACTATTTTCAGCGGTGCTGTTTCAATGGGCAACCCTCACTGTGTTGTTGAAGTCGATAATATTGAAACCGCTGAAGTAAAGACATTAGGCCCTTTGCTGGAAAATCATGAACGCTTTCCTGAAAAAGCGAATATTGGTTTCATGCAAATCTTAAGTCGTGAACATATTAAACTGAGAGTTTGGGAACGCGGCACAGGAGAAACTTTAGCATGTGGAAGTGGTGCTTGTGCTGCTGCGGTTATAGGTCAAGTTCAAAATAAATTAGATCCTCATGTACAGGTAGATTTACCCGGTGGCACATTACAAGTTAGATGGCATGGAGAAAACCAAACAGTGAAAATGACTGGACCTGCCGAGCATATATTTGATGGCCAAATAGCGATTTAGAGAAATAATAAAATGAATACATTATCTGAACAGCAAGTAGTAGCCTATTTAGAAAAAAACACGGACTTTTTATTAAATAACCCTGATTTGCTTGATCAGCTAGATGCAGTCTCCCAGCAAAAAGGCACTGTTTCTTTAGCGATACGTCAGCAACAGATACTAAGAAAGAAAAATCAAGATTTAAAACAAAATCTCGATTCATTAATACAAATAGCAAAAAAAAATGAATCTATCTTTAAAACTTTTAGCTCATGTTATCGCGATTTAATGCTTATCAATGATTTTGATGAATTAGCAAAACAATTAAATAATGTTATAAGTAAAGAATTAGCAGTTAAAGAATCGAAATTAATACGTTTCGAGCCAAAATTACAATCTATAATTACTCATAGACTTAATGACTCTAAAACTTATTTAGGAAGAACAACTCTAGATGAAGTTAAAATGTTATTTAATGAAACATGCCAATCAATCGCACTTTATTTAATTGGAGATGTTGATGCTCCTTTAGGTATTTTAGCTTTTTCTAGTGATGATCCTTTGCAATTTACACCATCACACGACAATACTTTCATTAATGAGTTTGTGCAAGCGCTTAAAATTAAACTGATTGATATTAGCTAGTGGACAATACCATCCCCTCTGTTATTCCAAAGCAGTGGCAAAGCCCCATTAATGCCTTTATCCAATACTTAAAAGTTGAAAAAAATTACTCAGAACATACTTTATTGCAATATAAAACGCAGTTAAAGCAAGCAGCTGAATTTTTACAACACCAGGCTGAAAACTGGTTAAAAGTACAACCAGAACATATTCGCAGTTTTAGTATGCAACTCAAAAGCAAACGACTTAGTAGTAGAACAATCAATTTAAAACTCTCTTGTATTCGCAGTTTATATAAATATCTACAAGCATTAAAAATACAACAGGCTGCAAAAAATAAACAAGCTGTAAAACCACTCAATAACCCAGCAGAAGCAATAAAAGGCCCTAAATTCGAAAAGCCTTTGCCTAAAAATTTGGATGTAGATCAAATGAACCAGCTTCTTGAAATACCTCCAGAAGACAGCTTAGCGATTAGAGATAAAGCAATGATGGAACTGATGTATTCATCAGGATTGCGGATAAGTGAATTAGTCAATGCAAATTTAAAAGATATCAAATATCAGCAAGCTGAAATTCGCGTATTAGGTAAAGGGAATAAAGAGCGAATTATTCCAATAGGTAGTAAAGCATTAAAAGCCCTTAAAGATTGGTTAAAATGCCGAGGCGAATTTGCAAAACCAGATGAAATAGCACTATTTTTAAGTAAGCGTAAGAATAGAATATCTGTTCGCCAAGTACGCGAAAGAATGAAACAATGGGGAATGAAACAAGGTATTTCGGCTGCTATTCACCCTCATAAATTACGCCACTCATTTGCTTCTCATATTTTAGAATCAAGTAGTGACTTACGTGCAGTCCAAGAACTTTTAGGTCACAGCAGCCTATCAGCGACTCAAGTTTATACACATCTTGACTTTCAACATTTAGCGCGAGTTTATGATAAGAGTCACCCAAGAGCTAAAAAAATTGATCGCAACAAATAAGAGCACATATGAAAATATTTAGAAAATTAAATAATATAGAAGTATTAAGCTTTGATTTAGATGATACCCTTTATGATAACAAACCAATAATTAAAGCAGCACTTGAAGCACAATTTAACTACATTAAACAAATCCCAACGATTGCTGATAAATGGCAAGCACAGAGCTCTGATTTTTGGGATAAGTGCAGAAAGACAGTAGAGATAAATTCACCTGGAATAGCACAAAATGTTACTTTATTACGTCAACATGCTCTAAAATATGCTTTTAATTTTTTAGGACTTAACGATGAAGAAAGTGAGTTTCATAGTAAAGCCGCTTATCAAGCTTTTATTACAGCCAGAAGCCAAGTCGTTGTTGCACCCGAAGTATTAACCTTACTTAAAAATTTAAATAAAAAATATACCTTAATTGCAATCACTAATGGCAATGTCGATATCAGCAAATTCTGCTTAAAAGACAGCTTTGAATTTTTACTGATGGCAGGATTTGACGGCCGACAAAAACCAGCAGCTGATATGTTTGAACTAGCAGCAGAGAAGCTTAATGTTAAGTTAGAAAATATCTTACACATTGGTGATAACTTAGACTCAGATATTCAAGGTGCTAACAATAATGGTTGTATGTCTTGTTGGTTGAATGAAGATCCGATAAAAACAAGTTACAAAGGTCTTGCTGATATAGAAATTAGTGATATAAAGCAATTAGCTAAACTTTTATAGTAATAAGTTTTTATTAAAATCACCATACACCCCTTATTTAAATCCTAATTAAACCTCTCTATAGAAAGTAGCAATTTAAGGACCCAAAAAATATATTTTACGGGTCCTAGTAATACCAATACGATTAAGTTAGTGATCAAATTTTAATAAGGATAAATTTTCAAGAACAAGGCGCTTGATTGAGTAATAGCAGGCTATTAGGATTGAAAGCAACGATGTTATTAGAATATTTAGTTCATCCTAAAATCAGCAGTAGCCCCTAGATACAACTTAGATTTAGCAATGCAAAATAATATGGCTAATAATATGAATATCATTACAAATAAAATGCTCTCTATTGATAAAAAAGCTAAAGAAAGAACCCTATACGGCATTATTGGCTTTTCTATTATTGTTTGCGCTTTGTCAGCTTTAAATTATCTAATGTTTTTACTTGGCCAATCCATGTTTACAATTGCAGGTACTACAACGTGGATTGTTTGGTTTATTGTTTCGGCTTTTCGCTTAATCAAGTTTAAACATAAAACTAATGACAACAGCTTATGTATTAAAAGCGCTTTAGAATCCAAGCTCCACAGAGTAGATAAAGAAATTGAATGCTATCAAACCTTAATTTATTGGGTCTTGGCACCTATGAGTGTAGGTATAGTTTTAATATTGATAGGTAGCCAATCTTCAATAATAACCTTTATCAGTTTCGTTATATTTTGGGTTTTGGGTATGTATTGTGCCAATAAATATAACTTACGATATATAGATAAAAGTCTTAAACCAATAAAACAAGAAATTACTGAAAATTTAGCTTCATTGACTTAGCTTTTATCAACACGAACAAAACAAACAACAGAATATATAAATATGGACTACCTGTTTATAAAAACAGTATTCTATTTGAACTGCCTATTGCTCCTGTTGTATCATAGTCATAATTAATAATGCCACCTGGTGGCTCAATAGAATTGCAAAACAAATCTATTAAATGACAACTTTGGTGGTATGAATGGACGTATCTGAATTACTTGATGGCTTAAACGATAAACAACGCGATGCAGTAGCTGCACCTTTACAAAATATGCTGGTATTAGCAGGTGCAGGCTCAGGTAAAACCCGAGTTTTAGTGCATCGAATCGCTTGGCTAATGCAAGTTGAAAACGCATCCCCATATAGCATTTTTGCCGTAACTTTTACTAATAAAGCCGCAAAAGAAATGCGTAGTCGTGTAGAAGAAACCATAAAAAGTTCAATTGGTGGTATGTGGATAGGTACATTCCACGGTTTATCGCACCGAATTTTACGTGCACATCACGCTGAAGCTAACTTACCTGAGTCATTTCAAATTATAGATTCTGATGATCAAATCAGAATGATACGTAGATTGCTTAAAGCCTTAAATATCGATGATAAAAAATGGCCTGCCAAACAAGTTACTTGGTACATAGGCGCAAAAAAAGATGAGGGTTTAAGGCCTAAAGATATTAAAGCCTACGATCCTAATGAACAAATGCTATTAAGAATTTATACCGCTTATCAAGAAGCCTGTGATCGTGCTGGTTTAGTCGATTTTGCGGAAATTCTTTTACGTTGCTATGAAATATTAAATAACAACCCTAGTTTACTGCGTCATTATCAAGGCCGTTTTCCACATATTTTGGTAGACGAATTCCAAGATACCAACACTGTTCAGTATGCTTGGTTAAAACTACTTGCTGGCAAAAGAAATAATGTCATGACTGTGGGTGACGATGATCAATCAATTTATGGTTGGCGTGGTGCTAAAATTGAAAATATCCGCCGCTTTTTACAGGATTTTAATGCTGAAACGATACGATTAGAACAAAATTATCGCTCAACTGCCACCATATTAAAAGCAGCAAACACTTTAATATCCAATAACTCAGAACGTATGGGTAAAGACTTATGGACCGAAGATAACGAAGGTGAGTTAATCTCAATATACGCTGCTTTTAATGAGTTAGATGAAGCTCGCTTTATTGTTAGTAAAATCAGTGAATGGAAAAGCAAAGGTAAAAACTTAACCGACACAGCCATTTTATATCGTAGTAATGCGCAATCTCGTATTTTAGAAGAAGCTATGCTGCAAGAAGGTCTCAAATATCGTATTTATGGTGGTATGCGATTTTTTGAACGCCAAGAAATAAAAGACGCCCTATCTTATCTGCGTCTAATTAATAATCGGCAAGATGATGCCGCTTTTGAACGTATTATTAATACACCTACTCGCGGTATCGGAAACAAGAGTATTGGCTTAATCCGAGATTGTGCACGTACTCAATCATTGCCTTTATGGTACGCAGCGCAAAGCTTAATTGAGCAAAAACAACTCACAGGCCGCGCTGCAAATGCTGTCGGTAGTTTTATCGCCCTGATCAGTCATATAGAAAAACAGATCCAAAATTCAGAACTCGAAGAACAAGCTAAATTTGCAATTAATCATTCCGGTTTAATGGCGATGTACCAAGCCGAGAAAGGTGAAAAAGCACGTGCTCGAGTAGAGAATTTAGAAGAATTAATTAATGCTTGTTCACAATTTGAAACACCTGAAGATGAAGAGTTTTCTTCGCCGCTATCCAGCTTTTTATCGCATACAGCGCTAGAATCTGGTGAAGGACAAGCAGATGAGCATGATGATGCTGTGCAAATGATGACGTTACATTCAGCAAAAGGTCTTGAATTTCCTTTAGTATTTATGGCAGGCGTAGAAGAAGGTATGTTCCCATCACAACAAAGCCATGATGATTCAGAGCGTTTAGAAGAAGAGCGTCGCTTATGCTATGTTGGCATTACAAGAGCAATGCAAAAGCTTTATATTAGCCACGCTGAAAGCAGACGTTTATATGGTCAAGAGAAGTATCACTCTCCTTCGCGTTTTTTGCGTGAAATCCCAGATGATTGCATTGAAGAAGTACGTATAAAAACACAAGTGATCAAACCTCAAGCAAGTAACCGCTTTAGCAATACAATGACCAGTGCCGCATTTGAAGAAACAGGTTTTAAGCTGGGTCAAAGAGTGATGCACAAAAAATTTGGTGAAGGAACTGTACTTAACTATGAAGGTTCGGGCTCTCAAGCCAGAGTGCAAGTCAATTTCTTAGATGTTGGCAGTAAATGGTTAGTAACTTCATACGCTAAATTACAGGCTTTATAAATGAACTCAGCAACAATATTGCCTAATAATGTTACTGCATATTTAGATATTTTAAATAACAATAGGCATAGGCAGTTATTGTTGCTGACAGGATCACAAGACTGGACAGCTCTCCAAGCAAATACATTGATAGAACAACAACTAGGTCGAAGATGCGTATTAAGTCGAAATAAAACTTTATTAGATGCCAATTGGCCTGAACATAATCACCAAATTTTAGGACAAGAATATCAAGTTGGGGTTTATGATGGTTTTCAAGGTATTTCCCCAGATAAATTAGCAGCCCTTGCTGGGACTATCACTTCAGGCGGTATTTTAATTTTAATACAGCCTGAATTAACACAACTTAATACATTTATTGACCCAGAATTTCAAACTTTCCAATCAGCTGAAATAAAATCAAATACTGTTAGTTATTTTAATCAAAGATTTAGTTTTCAACTTGATAAGCAATCATGTATAAAACTCGATCAAAAAATTGGTTGGCAATTACCAGAAATAATAGCTTATACACCAAATAAACATGATTTTACTCAGCAGAATTTATGTATAGAAGCCATAGTAAAAACAAGTTTAGGACGAGCAAATAGACCGTTATTAATAACTGCAGATAGAGGCAGAGGTAAGTCTTCAGCTTTAGGGTTAGCCTCTGCCGCTTTAATCAAACATAACAATAAAGTTATTATAAGCGCTACGCAACGTCGCTCAGTAGAATCAGCATTTAAACACCTTGCATCTATAACAAAGCTGGAATATAAAGTGGGCGATAATACCTTAGCCAATTTACATTTTATTGCTCCAGACAAACTCATAAACGAAGTACATAAAACAGATGTTGTATTTATAGATGAAGCCGCAGCTTTACCAGTTCCTATTTTGCAAAAGATATTAAAACTTTACCCTAGAGTCATATTTGCTACAACAATATATGGATACGAAGGCACAGGTCGTGGTTTTACCTTAAGATTTATGCCATATTTAAATAAACATTATAAAAATTGTCAAAAAACACTCTTAAACGAACCTATTAGATTTGCTAAAAATGACCCTCTAGAAAATACAGTAAACAAATTGTTGTGTTTAGAGGCCGACTGCGCTAAAAACTTAAAAAATATAACAAACCATATTAAAATCAAAGAAGTGAGCCAAGAAGAATTATCTAAAAACGAAAATTTATTAAATCAAATTTTTGGCTTGTTAGTTTTAGCTCACTACCAAACAACAGTAAATGATTTGAGACATTTACTTGATGGCAACCAAATTAAAATTTTTATTTCTGTTAGTGAAAATACAGTGATCGCTGCAACACTTATTGCAATAGAAGGGCAATTAACAGAGCCGTTAATTTCTCAAATACTGCAAGGTACTCGGAGACCTAAAGGCCATTTATTAGCACAATCAATTGCACAGCTAAATCACTGTGATCATTTTTTGAAAAATAAAATTGCCAGAATAATACGTATAGCCGTTCATCCTGAATTAACCCGAAATAATTTTGGTAGTCAATTAATTAAATATATTGAATCACACCTCAGGACGCAAGTAAGCGCTATAGGTGCTAGTTTTGGAGGTTATGCTTCTTTAATAAACTTTTGGCAAAATTTAGACTACCAAACTATAAAAATTGGCTTTAAAAAAGATAAAGTCAGTGGTGAGTACGCATTAATGGTATTAAAACCTCTCCTGCCAACTTCAAAAGTCTTTGTAAAAAAGTTAAAACAACAATTCGAACATCAACTTCCGCTTTATTTAATACATAGTTTCAGCGCAATTGACCCTAAAGTGGTAATTCAATTATTCCAATCATTTTCAAATAATCATGTTGTTAGCTTAGAGCATGATTTAATAGATATTAAACGTTACTTATCATCTCAACTTAGTTTAGCTCAAATCACTCCTAATTTATGGCGTGTAATATGGGAAAATATACAATTCATGCGCAAATGCGACCCACTTACCCAAGAGTTAATTATCAGAGTAATATTACAAAATCAAAGTAACAAGATCATACAGAATACAATGGCAATTAAAGGAAAAAAACAATTATCATTAGATATTAAAGATTCAATATCTGAATTCATAAACAAGGTGGTATTAACAATCAAAAAGTAAAAATAATCGCCTAAAATGATGGATACGAATCTCTCAATACAATAGATAATACTAAAAAATTTATTTTTAGGATAAAGCTTTTTCCCTGCTTGATTATGTTGAATCACCAACTTCGTATTCTATTTTGTTTAATTGAAAAATCGAATACTTCATATTTAATGTCTTACATAGGCCTGAGTTTTTACAAAATCATAAAAATGTATTTAATTATCAACCTAATTATTATAATCAAACATCTATTCAACTCTAATTTACGGGTTCAGGCTCAACTTTTTTCGACTCTTCTTCTAAGAAGATAGCCGATGGATCTATGATCACACTATGGATTTGCTCCATTTTAATGAGACCTCTCATCATATTTCTTGTTTGCGAATCGATATCAAAACCAACACTGGTAAGTTTTTCCAATGGCTTGATGTCTTCTTTATTAACATTAACACTTTGTCCTACTTTATCAACTAACAAACCTATGTGAGGGTGTACACCATCAGTAGTTGTGAAAATAATAATAGGTTTATAATCTAGCATGACTTGTTCTTTTGCTGATTCAAATAACCTTAATAAGAAAGTATAAGTAGTGCGTTTTTCTTCTTCAAAAATTGTTAATGCTTCTTCTTTATGGCCCTGCTGAACTTTGCTTAATAATTCATCTGCGAGCTGATGAATTCTATTGTGCGGTTCTGTAAACCGATCTAAAATAATTTGCAAATCTTCATCATCTGTCTTGAATTTATCATGCCATTGTCCAAATGTGCATTTATGTGGATCACGAACCCCATCAAAAGGCGTATTATTTATTAAACTATTCTCTAAAGATTGCATCCATTTAATGTGTTCTTTTTCTCTCGCTTGTAATAACTCTGCTAATTCTGCATTTGTTGTATAAGTTGATTCGCCATTTAAAATTAAGCCTAAATCAAATACTGGTGTAGGTGTTCCCATATAATCTTTTATACCAATAAAACTCTTATTTTTATTTGGTAATTCTGTTAGATCATCTTCAAACCTTTCGGTTACTAGGATATCGAGAATTTTAAGAGAGATAGTTTTTGAGCCAACTTTAAAGTTTATAAAGTCCATTGCTTCCCCTGCTAATTACTATTTTCCGCATTATGAATTTAAAGCATAGTGCAGATTAATAAATTTGCAGGGTAATTGGAAAGAAAAGTAGATTGTTTCTAAGAGATTAGATGAATAATTTATATTAAAAAAAGCTACAAAGATAATTAAACAGCTTAACCCGATGAAGTCTTTGTGTGATGTATTTAATGTAGATCGCAGTGATACCCATTAGTATAAATATATGATCTAATATTGTTTTTACTAACCAACAATAGAATGATATTGAATACACATAGCTCACAAGAATTAAAAGCCCTTTCCAACAACGTAAAAGCTTATCGAATGAGGCTACGTTGATTGGCCGTTTCACATTTTAAGTCTGGTAAAAATAGATCTGAAATTGCCCGAATGCTCAATATTAGCAGACGAATTGTTAATACTTGGGTTGCTAATTCCTTAGTAAAGTGATGCCTGCTCTTGAAAGTAAAAAGCCTACAGGCAGATCTAGCTA